>CAYGOJ010000033.1:0-14032 GCA_964351545.1 uncultured Acidimicrobium sp. | reverse complement strand
AGCGTGATGATGGGCTGCGTGGTGTACTGCGAACACGCTCGTCACGCTAGTGGGATCGACGACGAAGTCCAACCTCACCTGGACTTTCCAATGTCGGTTTTTTGCAGGCGGATGCACAAGTTCACCCATTCGAACATGGCGCATACGATTTTGCCGTTAGTCGCTGGGGACTTCGTCATGGTTGATTACCGCACAGCGACCTTGACGAGCGAGAGAGTTACAACAGCGTGGCCGGAAGCGAACGCATTTCTAGGTGGAGATCATTGCCGAGGTATGGATTAGCCAGGGCAACTTCTTCATTTAATTCAACTCCAAGTCCCGGTTCGGTTGGCGGGATGACGAAACCATTTTCGAACCGTATCGGTTTCTTCAAGATTTTGGCGTGGAATCCGCCCCAATCTTGAATGCTCTCGAGAATCAGAAAGTTTGGCGAACACGTGCTCAGTTGAATATTGGCCGCACCGACTACCGGACCGCTGTAGAGGTGCGGCGCAATTTGGGCATGGAAGGTTTCGGCGATTGAGGCGATCTTCTTTCCTTCGAGGATTCCGCCACATCGTCCAAGATTCAACTGAATGATTGACGCGGCACCTGCCTGCAACAGGCGTGAGAATTCATACTTGGTGACCAATCGCTCACCTGCCGCGATCGGAATACTCGTCCCGCGGGCGACTCGCGCCATCTCTTCGGGACTGTCGGGTGGAACCGGTTCCTCGAACCACAGCGGATCGTAAGGTTCGAGTCGCTTGGCCATGCGCAGTGCACCCGAGGCGGTGAACTGACCGTGGGTTCCGAACAAGATATCGGCACGAGTTCCAACCGCTTCACGAATTGCGCGCACCATCTTTTCCGACCGATCCAACGCCTCCAGCGATGGTTGTCTACCGTCATACACCGAATACGGACCTGCCGGATCGAGCTTCACAGCCGTGAATCCGCGTTCGACTTCGCGCACGGCGCATTGGGCGGCCATATCCGGGTCCGAATACACCGGATCATCCGAATGGGCATCTCGGTCGTGAGGTGGATATAGATAGGTGTAGGCGCGCAATTTGTCATGGACCCGGCCGCCCAGCAATTCATAGACAGGCTTTTCGGTCTCCTTGCCGATGATGTCCCACATCGCCATTTCGAGTCCGCTGACTATTCCACTGGTGGTGAGGTCCGGCCTCAATGAGAATCCCCGCCCGTACACATTGCGCCACATGTGCTCAATGTGAAACGGATCCGAGCCAACCACATGTCGTGCCGCCACCTCTTGAGCCATTTTGGCGACCAGATGAGGAGAATACGTGGCGGTATATATCTCTCCAAGACCGGTTATCCCGCTATCCGTGGTGAGCTTGACGAAAATAAAGTAACGACCGCCGATTCGTGGCGGAGGATTTCCCACGACGAAGGTCGCAAGGTCAACAATCTTCATTCTTGCTTCCTCGATTTCAAAATACGATGACGTTTCTCAATGCCTCGCCCCGCTTTACCGCAGCGATGGCTTCATTGATTTCCTCGATCGGATATGTTTTCGTCACCAACTCATCAAGTTTGAGCCGACCCTGCTCATAGAGCGCAACCAGGTTAGGGATATCCACTTGAATGCGAGACGACCCCATCTTTGATCCGAGAATGTTCTGGCTGGACACGGCCATCGCTCCTGGATCAATCTCAGACTTGACCCCACTCGCCGGTATGCCAACAAGTACAGATGTGCCACCTTTTGCCAGCAAGCCGTAAGACTGATCAAATGCCGACTTCACTCCAACCGTGACGAACACATAGTCGGCGCCTTGACCTCCCGTAATCTCACGCACGCGTTCTTTCACATTTTCGGTTTGTGAGTTCACCCCGTGCGTTGCCCCAAATGATCTAGCGGCCTCGATCTTGTTGTCGGCAATGTCCACGGCGATGATCGTCTGTGCTCCACTAATGCGTGCGCCTTGAATTGCGTTGAGTCCCACGCCACCCGTGCCGATCACCGCGACATGACTGCCAGGCGAAACCTTGGCCGTGTTGGTAACCGCACCAAAGCCGGTGATGACTCCGCAAGCCAATAGCGCCGCGCTTATAAATGGGAGCGAATCGGGCACCGCAACAATTTGTGATTCGTGAACCACAACATATTCTGCAAAGCCGCCCGTGCGCAGGCTCTGCACCACGGGATTACCATTGAAGTCGGCAAGTGGAGTCTTGGTGTCAAGAGGAAAGATGGTGTCGCACGAGACCGGGTTTCCCCTCGTGCATTCGCGGCAATGACCGCAGGAACGGATCAGCGTTACGACAACGTGGTCACCTTCCTTCACATTGACGACACCGCTTCCGACTTTTTCGACAACGCCGGCGCACTCATGTCCGTAAACTGCCGGCAATTCGCCGCCCCACGACCCTTCGGCGTACAAGATGTCGCTGTGACAAATCGCCACGGCCTTGATCTTGACGCGAACTTCACCCGGGCCGGCACCTGCCAGACTGACCTCTTCGATGACAAGTGGCTGACCAAACTCACGACACACTGCGGCTTTCATTGAACTTCTCTCTCCAATATTGCTAGACGGCCAAGTAATTCATCGCGTTCGATGTAACAGGATTGAAGATGGCGTGAGCCACCCTGGGTAAAGCCGGTTCGGCCGTGCATAACTCGACGATTATCAACCATATACATATCACCTGCATTCATTTTTATTTGGATCCGATATTCGGGGCTTTCTCGCATCGCCCCAAATGTTGAATATGCATCATAGAACGCCTCCATCTTGTCGGCCGGCATGAGAAATGGCTGCACCGAGTGATTGGAGAATCGCACATAGCGAACTCCGCCTTCGGTATCAAGTTCGATGACGGGTCCATCATTTTCAATTTCAATGTCGGCGTCGCGAAAATGAAAGTGAAGGGAAGTGGTGGCCAGCAGTTCGAACTTGCTCGGATGTTTGGTGCGCAGATCGTCCGCCACCTTGAATCCGTCAACAAGAGTCGCCTTTCCGCCGGCGGAGTCGGAGATTAAGAAATGCTGCAACTGCACTGTCGGCGTTGGATCTCGATACGCCTCGTCAGTGTGTAGAACCAGTGGCAGGCTTGTGTATGCCAATGAATTGGCGTCGGCGATGGACTTCACATCGAAAATCCTTCCCCAATGAGTAGCCCGTATTTCGCCAAATGATGTGCCCAGTTCCAGAACTGTTCCGGGAATGTTTGGAACCTCGGTGAGGATGGCCAATCCATAATCGCAAAAACCGCGCAACCAATGAACACGGGCCACGCTGTCACCTTGCACCGCTGAGTAACTGGCTCGCGGCACGGAGGCCGCAAAGCTGCCATCCCATAAAATGGATTTTCGCTTCTCACGGCGACGCCCGCTCGAGTAGTCGTAGGTTTCGAGCCATTGCGCCGAGTATGTGCTCACATGCGCGTCGGGCCATGTGAGTTGGAGATCGCCGCTAGTCGTGATGACGGCCGACACTGGCCGAATATCAGGAGCGATTGCCGAGGTCTCGTTGATTCGATGATTGGTTTGCGGATGACGAAGTTGGGGGCAATTGTCACGCAGCCATAGGTAGTGAAATGTGCTCGAACGATCGTCGCCCCAACCGATGCTCAGCGAGCGCGTACCTAATTCAAGCGAAGCCACCTTGCCCATTTCACTTGACTCCTTAGTTTCGAAAATCTGCCGTCTCACTGTCGAGAATTTCCATCAGCGAGTCGAAGTGTAATTCGGCCACCTGTGGGTATTCCTGCCACTGTTTACAAGCCATTGACGCGACTTCGTCCGTAATCAAGGCAAGCTCGTGTCCGGTCGACAATGCGATTACCTGCAATTGGGCAGCTTTCTCGAGATAATAGAGTTCGTCGAATGCCTGTGCGACAGAGCCGGCGATCACAATGACCCCATGATTACCAAGAAACAAGACGCTCTTGTCATCGCCGAGCAAAGTTGCCACCCGCTCGCCCTCGCCGGCGTCGAGCGCCATTCCCGAGTAATTGCGATCGTAGGCAATTCGATTGTGAAAACGGCAGGAGTTCTGGTCAAGCATCAGAAACTCGAAATCGCGCAGACAGGCAAGCGCAGTTGTGTACGGCATGTGCGTATGCAGAATACAGCGAGCCCGTGGAACATGCCGATGGAGGTGGCTATGAAGTACCCAGGCGGTGGGATCAACTTTGTTTTCCAACGATTCACGATCGCAATTGTCCGCGTCAACCAGAACTAGATCGCTTGCTCGCATCTGCGAAAATGAACGTCCGCGAGGGTTGATGAGAAATTCCTGCCCGTCGGCCGAAATAGCAACACTGAAGTGATTTGCCGTGGCTTCATGAAAGTTCAGGCGAGCCGCCCACCTAAAGGCCGCGGCCAGCTCGGCTCGAATCGATTGCTCACTTTCCATCAACAACCAACTTATACCGGATCTATTGGAGTTCAGCCGGAAAGCCAGCGGCGCGAAGGTCGGTCCCAAGCGCGTCTTCGAGAAGTTTCACGACCTGCGACGACCACGCTTGACCACCGTATTGTGCGTGTGCCCGAATGAATGTCTGATAGGTCAAGTTTGCCAAATCGAGTGGGACTCCAAATTCTCGTCCGTACGCCATCGCAAATCCAAGATCCTTGAGCGCAAGGTCCATGGTGAAGTTGATGTTGTAACTGCCGTTCAAGATAACTTGACTTTCGGTTTCATGGACGAAACTATTGCCCGACGAATGTTTGATCGCTTCAAACGCAGTATTCAGGTCAATTCCGCCCCGCTTTGCCAGCATCAATGCCTCACCGACCGCCACGAGATGAACGAACGCCAACATGTTCGTAATTACCTTGATCACGGCCGCACTCCCCAATGGCCCGATGTACAACACAGGTGATCCCATCGCCGCAAATTCATTGGTGTGTGATTTGTACACATCCTCGTCTCCGCCGACGAGAATGGTGATGTCACCGGTGGCCGCCTTGTGCACACCACCCGTCACCGGCGCCTCCAGCATGTTGACACCATTGACTTTGGCTATAGCGCCAAGGCGCAGTGTCTCGCTTTGGTCGTTCGTACTCATGTCCACCCAAGTACCCGGTGTTGTCCGACCGGAGAGCGTCGCGATTACTCCGTCGGATCCGTTTACCACTGCGTCAATTGCAACGGGAGTCGGCAAACAGGTAAACACCGTGTCGGATACGGCGGCTAGTTCGCTCGTCGAGTTCGCCCACGTGGCCCCCGCAGCGATGAGCGGATCGGCGGAATCCCTGTTCAGGTCGTACACCGTGACATGACATCCGCTTCGAACGAGACTCCCGGCCAGGTGTTTTCCAATATGGCCCAAGCCGATAAATCCACATCGCATAGTTCATGTATACCAAGTAGAGATGCGAGACTTTGCCCATGACTAGCGCGGCCAAGGGTGACCTCGAGACATGCCATGACACGACTCGGTTACTCGTCATTGCATCGGTAGAGCGGACCGGCTCGACTTTGTTGTGTTCACTTCTTCGCCAGACTGGGATGGCCGGTACACCGGTCGAATACCTGAACATTCATACCCACAACTTTTCTAAGTTTCGCCAGCGCTATGGGGTTCCGCAATTGCGATTAGTGCATCGACCGATCGGATGGTTGAGATCGCGAACCGGCAGGTTTGCTTGGCGAAATATTGGTTGGTTTGATCCGGCCTCGTACCGCCAATATCTGGCGGCGATTGCTCGCGTGAATACGACAAGCAATGGCATTTTCGGGATCAAAATGCATTGGAATCAGTACAAGCGACACTTGCTGGATCTCAATCTGACAGTGGACTTTTGGAAAGTTCCGGTTCAGTGGGTGCGAATTAGTCGACAAGATGAAATTGCGCAGGCAATTTCATTTGTTCGCGCCGCGCAATCCAGTTCTTGGAACAGCAACATGAAGATCAAACGGGAACCGGTGTATGACGGCGCCTCCATTTTGGCCGCACTTGAGCGCATAGCATCGGAAAACGCCGACTGGCAGGAATACTTTGAGCAACACAACATTCACCCGCTGAACATTACGTTCGAGCAACTGACCACGGATATGAACCACACAGTACGGCGAGTGATGCACCACATTGGGGCGAATATTGAAGCTGTGCCGAGTCCGCAAACCAAACGGCAGTCCGATTCAGCCAATAGTGAGTGGGCAACGCGTTTCGTCAAGGAATTCCCTCAACACGCTCACCGAGCCAACAACTCTCAAGCCTGACCATTGAGGCTCCGCGGACGCTGGCGTTTGCTTCCGGGTTTGGCCCTGCGACAATGGAGAGGTGAACACAATCGACTCGGTCTCTGAGATTTTTGATCCGAATTCGTGGACGCGAGTTCCGGGATTCAAATTTAATGACATCACCTATCATCGCGCCAAAGAACACGGGACGGTCCGTGTGGCATTTAATCGACCAGAGGTTCGCAACGCATTTCGCCCGGCGACGGTTGACGAGCTTTTCAGCGCTCTAGATCATGCCCGCCAATCGGTTGATGTGGGTTGTGTGATTCTTACCGGAAACGGACCCTCACCAAAAGACGGGGTGTGGGCGTTTTGTAGCGGAGGCGATCAGCGAATTCGCGGACGAGATGGTTACAAATATGCTGACGGAGAGACTGCCGAGAGCATCAATCCCGGTCGCACGGGGCGCCTGCACATTCTTGAAGTTCAACGCTTGATTCGATTCATGCCCAAGATTGTCATTTGTGTGGTTCCTGGTTGGGCCGCAGGCGGCGGTCACAGCCTGCATGTTGTCTCCGACCTCACACTTGCGAGCAAGGAGCATGCGCGTTTCAAACAAACTGACGCCGATGTCGCGAGTTTCGATGGAGGTTTTGGTTCGGCGTATCTGGCTCGACAAGTTGGTCAGAAATTTGCCCGAGAGATCTTCTTTCTGGGACGCGATTACAGCGCCCAAGACGCTCACCACATGGGCATGGTCAACGCGGTTGTTCCGCACGCCGAACTTGAGCAAACCGCACTTCAGTGGGCGAGAGAAATTAACGCCAAGAGCCCAACCGCCCAGCGCATGTTGAAGTATTCCTTCAATCTCATTGATGACGGTTTGGTCGGGCAGCAAATATTTGCCGGTGAGGCGACACGATTGGCGTACATGACCGACGAGGCTGAAGAAGGCCGAAACGCATTTCTGGAGAAACGCAGTCCCAGTTGGGAATCATTTCCTTGGCTGTATTAGTTCGATATTGAGCACTAGTGATTGAAATTTTTGCCGTCGACGATCCACGTCTCGATATGTTTCGCTGGCGCGAGCGGCAACTCACCACTATCGCTCAACGCAAGGCTGGACTGAACGCTGGACAATTCATCGCTGAAGGAGATCTGGTTGTCCAACGCGCTTTGGACGCCGAATGCATTCCCGACACCGTTCTGTGCGATCCAAAGCGGGCTGAAACCTTTGGTGCACAAGTTGAACAACGTGGCGGTCAACTTTATGTCGCCTCTGTCGCCATTCGACGTGAGGTAACGGGACTTGGTGTCCCCTTGGATGCCATCGGTCTCTTTCACCGACCACGAAGCGTGAATTCCGATGAGATTGTCAAAGTAGGCACAAGGCTTTTGGTGCTGGACTGCATCGATAATCCGAGCAATGTTGGCGCAATTGTCCGCACAGCTGTTGCACTGGGATGGGACGGCATGTTGCTCGATTCCTCCTCGGCAGACCCCCTGTCTCGACGTGCCCTGCGGGTTTCAATGGGCACTGCGCTCAAGATTCCATTTGCCAGAGTCGACAGCATTGCCGTTACCCTCGCCGATCTCCGTAGTCGTGGAGTGACAACAATTGGTTTGACACCGGCACACGGGGCAATATCCGTGTCCGATGTTCGGGTTCAACAACTTCACCGTCGCGCACTTGTGCTCGGCTCGGAGAGAATTGGACTAAGCGAGGCGACCCTTGTTCAATGTGAGCTTCAAGTGAGTATTCCGATGATCAACGGGATTGATTCGCTCAATGTTGCCGCGGCGGCGGCCGTTGCCTGTTATGCGCTTGGCGGTTGATTAACCAGATGTGTCGCGGCATTCGTCACATACTCAGTGAGTTGGGCTCGAATATCGTCGGTCGGCGAAACCTCGTCGATTGCCTTGCACATATGAAGTAGCCAATGATCTCGCTCACGCTCGCCAATCGCGAATGGAAAGTGTCGTTGGCGTAAGCGCGGATGGCCACGTTCATCGCTATAGGTCGTCGGTCCGCCCCAATACTGGATGAGGAAAAGCGTCAACCTATTACGTGCTCCTGAAAGATCAGTCGGTTCGGGATACAAACGCAACAAGACATCATCGCTGGCAACACCTTCATAAAAACGGTCCACAAGCCTTGCAAAAAATGTGTCTCCGCCGACAGTTTCGTAAAGTGAGGTCACGAAAACTCGGGCTCGTCCCATCCGGCAAAGATGTCGGGAAAATCTTGGGATACCGTCATTCCAAAATCTGCCTGACGTTTTTCGAGAAAGCTGATGATGCCCTCCCGTGCGTCACTGCTTCGGCCCCGAATTTGAATCCCCCGCGACTCCATTCGGTGCGCCTCCATCGGATGGCTGGCACCAAGCATTCGCCACAACATTTGGCGCGATAACGCAACGGAAACTGGGGCGGTGTTGTCGGCAATTTCGCGCGCAATTCCGCGTGCAACCGCCAACAGCTGCGATGACTCGTGAACGCTTCGCACCAAGCCGCCGGCGAGGGCTTCGTCTGCACCGAAGACTCGACCAGTGAATACCCATTCGGTGGCTTGAGAGATCCCCACCAGCCGTGGCAAGAACCATGTGGAACACGCCTCGGGCACTATGCCACGCCGTGTAAATACAAATCCAAACTTGGAATTCGTCGATGCGATGCGAATATCCATTGGCAAAGTCATTGTCACGCCAACCCCAACGGCTGCACCGTTGATCGCACCTATGACCGGCTTCTTGCTGTTGAAGATCCGCAGGGATAGTAGTCCTCCGCCATCGCGACGCAATTTGGTTTGCGTTGCTCCCGCTAACTGGTCGTAGTTGAATGTGTCGGCACCGGCCGCAAGATCTGCCCCTGCGCAAAATGCCCTTCCGGATCCCGTAAAGATGATTGCCCGCACATTGTCGTCGGCGTCGGCGCTGTCGAGAGCCTCGAGGAGTTCGCGTAGCATGACAACCGTGAAACTGTTGAGATGATCGGGCCGATCGAGCGTGATCGTTGCGATGTTTTCGTCCACTTCATACTTAATTTGCGTGTATGTCATGAATTAATTCCTTGAGGCGGCAATTTATACTTCAAGAAAGCGAGATGCTGCAATAGCCGAACCCACCGCGCCAGCTAGCGAGCCGATCGCAAGCAGCACAATCATCACGCCGCTGAGATAGCCGGACGGAACCACAAGCGAACTGATTCCCGTACCGGGGGTGAACTTGGACACTCCGTTTGTCCATGCACTGTTGAGCATCCACAGGAATCCACAGGAAACCGCACCGCCGATGAAACCTTGCAAAAGGCCCTCAAGCATGAACGGAACGCGAATGAACCAATTTGTGGCACCAACCAATTTCATCACTTCTATTTCTCGGCGACGAGCAAACATTGCCGTTCGAATCGTGTTCCAAATGAGCCCGACCGCGACGACAAGTAACACCAGCGACATCACCAGCGTGACGATGCGAATAAACCGGGAAAGCGTCGAGATCACCTCAAACTCGTCCTCGGCGAGGGCGACCTGTTCGACTCCAGGCAGCGAGCGATACTGCTCGCTCAAGCTTCGGACGAGAGTCGTATCGCCGGTAAGTGGAACCACTTTGAACTGGGATGGAATCGATTCCGGAGTGAGCAAACTCAATGTGACGGGATCGGCCGCGAAAATTCGCTTCGCCTCCTCATAACTGGCCGCTTTATCGAGATAGCGAAGTTTGCTCAAGTCGATAATTGTTGGCGATGCACGAATAGTCTGATCGATAAGTGAGATTTGCTCCGCTGTGGCGTCGCTGCGAACGAATACGATCATTTCTACGTTTCCACTCCACTGCACCAACAGGTTTTCGAACGCCCGTTGAATGAGAAATGTGGTTCC
Organism: uncultured Acidimicrobium sp.; assembly: GCA_964351545.1. Taxonomy (GTDB): domain Bacteria; phylum Actinomycetota; class Acidimicrobiia; order Acidimicrobiales; family Ilumatobacteraceae; genus UBA3006. Next base: position 4,009 of record CAYGOJ010000033.1, on the reverse strand, counting down.
GACTAGCAACAGCGCGATCGCAGAGGTTAGGACCGCCGCCGCCGTCAGCGTGAGATTACGGCGAAAACTTGCCCACATTTCACGGAACGCGTAGGCGATGCGAGCAAACATTATTCGTACACTCCGCGTTCCTGATCGCGAACTATGACTCCGCGATCAAGTTGAATAACTCGCCGACGCATCGCATTGACCACTCGATGGTCGTGAGTTGCCATCATCACGGTGGCTCCCGTTTGATTGATGTCGTTGAGCAGCGCCATGATCCCCTCGCCGGTGGCCGGGTCGAGGTTTCCGGTTGGTTCGTCGGCCAACATGATCAACGGACGATTAACGAATGCTCGCGCGATCGAAACCCGCTGTTGCTCGCCGCCCGACAACTGATTTGGAAATCGGTCGGTTTTGTCGGCTAGTCCAACCATGTCTAGAACCGGAGGAACCTGCCGATCAATCACGTGTCGGGGTTTTCCGATTACCTCAAGAGCGAAAGCAACATTTTCGAACACTGTCTTATTTGGCAGCAACTTATAGTCCTGAAAAACATTTCCCATGTTTCGGCGAAGGTACGGCACCCTCGACTGTGGAAGATCATTGATGTTGCGACCCGCGACCCATACATCGCCTCGTTCTGGTTTCTCTTGACGGTTAATCAAACGTAGAAGGGTTGACTTACCCGACCCAGACGGACCGACGAGAAAGACGAATTCGCCCTTTGGAATGTCAAACGATGCATCGCGTACGGCCACGACCTCAGAGCCATATCGTTTTGTGACGTTCTCCAGCCGGATCATGAATCTCCTCTCGGGCTCAAGTCGAAACAGTCTATGCGACATGCCGTCAAAGTTTCAGTCGCCAGTTTCACACACGTCTCGCTAGGACTTGTCGATTGACTACTCAGAAGTCGCGCGCCGCCAACGCAGAAATCCTTCCATAAACAAATCCAATTCACCATCCAAAACTCCGGCGACATTTCCGGTCTCGACTTCGGTACGCACATCTTTCACCATTTGATATGGCTGCAGGACATACGAACGAATTTGACTCCCCCACCCAACTTGCGCCTGCTTGCCGGCAATCTTTGAGAGTTCCTCTTCGCGCTCTTCTTCGATCCGCGCTGCAACCATCGTCTTGAGACGCTTCAGCGCACTCTCACGATTTTGCAATTGCGATCGCTCTTGTTGCGATGTGGCGACTAATCCGGTTGGTTCATGAACAAGGCGAACTGCCGACGAGGTTTTGTTGACATGTTGACCGCCCGCGCCCGAAGCGCGAAACACCTCCATTCGGATGTCACTTTCGCTTATCTCTACATCGGGCTCTTCGAGTATTGGCCACACCTGGACATTGGCAAAACTTGTCTGCCGACGACCCTGATTGTCAAACGGGCTGATGCGAACGAGTCGGTGAGTTCCCCGTTCGGAAGTGAGCATGCCATAGGCATAGCGACCTCGAATTGTGAGATCGGCAGACAGAATACCGGCTTCGGTTCCTTGGGATACATCCCCAATTTCAATTGCAAAGTTCTTTCGCTCCGCCCATCGTGTGTACATCCGGAGAAGCATTTCGCTCCAGTCCTGGGCATCGACGCCTCCGTCTTTGGCGTTTATTTGGAGTATCGCATCGACTTCGTCGTGAACGCCGGTGAACAAACTGCGCAATTCGAGCGCATCTAATTTTGTTCGCAACACAGATATCCCTTGTTCGAGGTCTGGTTCTTGCCCCTCATCGTCCACTTCACGAGCCATTTGGTGAAGAACTTCAAGGTCATCGATTGTCGCGGACATTGACGTGAACTCGTCCATATCGGCCTTGAGATCTGAGTATTCGGCGTTCACCACCTTGGCGTGATTCTGATCATCCCATAGATCTGGACGAGACACCTCGACCTCGAGCTCCTTGATTCGTAACCGACTTGATTCCACCTTTAAATAGACGGACGCTTCGTCGATCCGACGCCGAACTTCGTTGAGATCGTTGGAAAAGTCTCTCATTATCTCGACTTGCAGTAGCGAGCGTTACGTGCGCCCATGGCACATCTTGTACTTTTTCCCTGATCCGCATGGGCATGGAGCATTGCGTGGAGTCTTTGACCAATCGTCGGCTGATTTGACCACCGTTTTTTGAGCCGCCGTCGGAGCTGGGGTATCCGATTGGCCATCGCCAAGCCCGGCGAAACTCTCGGAGGCTTCAGTTTCGAAAGATGACTCCTGCACATTTTGGACCCGAATTGGGGCAACTTCGTTCTTGACAACCTGAACATGCATCACATATTTGACGAAATCTTGGGCAATCCCCTTCATTAATGTTCCAAACATCTCGAAGCCTTCGCGCTGCCATTCGGTAAGGGGATCCTTCTGTCCTACCGCCCGAAGGTTTATCCCCTCTTGCAAATAGTCCATTTCTTCGAGATGCTCTCGCCAACGCTGGTCGATGATTCGCAGCATTACCTGCCGCTCGACTTCGCGCATCGTCGACTCGCCGAGTTCAGATTCGCGTGTTACGTAATAGGCCGAGGCATCGGCCATGACGATGTTGTACATTTCGTCGGTATCGGCACAATCAGTCAGCCTTTCTGTGGTGATCGAGCTTGGCCAAAAGGAAACGAGTTCGCGCGCAAGTCCGTCCAGGTCCCACTCGTCATTTGCCTCGGCCACGCAGTGACTCTCGATGAGTGAGTCAACCGCCTCTGCGAGATACGCCATTGCCGCAGCCTTTAGATCGAGACCCTCAAGAATCTGATCTCGTCGCTGATAAATGATCTTGCGCTGCTCATTCATCACTTCGTCGTATTTGAGAACATTTTTTCGAATCTCGCCGTTGCGCTGCTCGACGGTGCTCTGCGCACGTTCGATTGCCTTGGTAACCATCTTTGCTTCGATCGCTTCGTCTTCCGGCAAGGCTCGACCCATTACCCAGGACAACGCGCCAGTGGCAAACAATCTCATCAGCTCGTCGTCAAGGCTGAGATAAAATCTGCTTTCACCGGGGTCACCCTGGCGTCCGGCGCGACCTCGCAATTGATTGTCGATTCGGCGGCTTTCGTGACGCTCAGTTCCAAGAACATACAGTCCACCCAATTCACGGACTTTGTCGCCTTCCTGCCGGCATGAGATATTGAATTGGGCAACAAGTTCTACGTAGCGGGCTTGGGCGGTAGCGCGAGCCGCTAACGACTCGGGTGACATCGCACTCAGTGGAATGGACAGGGCAAACTCATCGAGGAGTGTTTCTGGATCGTGACCCTCACTGATTACTTTCTGGCGAGCAAGTCCTTCCGGGTTGCCGCCGAGAACAATGTCGACTCCCCGACCGGCCATGTTGGTCGCAACGGTGACGCTTCCCAATCGACCTGCCTGAGTAACAATCACAGCCTCTCGAGTGTGTTGCTTGGCATTTAAAACTTCGTGATTTATCCCGTGTTGCTGCAATTTGCGGGAAAGAAGTTCGCTCTTTTCCACGCTGACCGTACCGACTAGTACCGGTTGACCCGCTGCATTACGAGCGACGATGTCCTCGATGACGGCCTCAAACTTGGAAGATTCGGTTTTGAATATGAGGTCTGCTTGATCTGACCGAATCATTTCACGGTTGGTTGGAATTGGAACTACTTGTAAACCATATGTGTTCATTAGTTCGGCCGCTTCAGTTTGCGCCGTCCCAGTCATACCCGCCAGTTTTTTATACATCCGGAAATAATTCTGCAAAGTGATCGTGGCCAAGGTTTGATTCTCTTCCTTGATCCGAACGCCCTCCTTGGCCTCCACTGCCTGGTGGATACCTTCGCTCCAGCGACGCCCTTCGAGTATTCGACCTGTAAATTCGTCAACAATCTTGACTTCTCCATCTTGAATGATGTAGTCCTTGTCACGGTGGTACAACACCGCTGCTTTTAGTGCCACCTGCAATTGGTGCACGAAATTCTGTTGCACTTCGTCGTACAGGTTGTCAATTCCCAATTGCTGTTCGACCTTTTCGATTCCGGCCTCTGTGGGTACGACAATTCGCTTGTCTT
>CAYGOJ010000032.1:2975-14185 GCA_964351545.1 uncultured Acidimicrobium sp. | reverse complement strand
GGCATCCGGCGAACGATTAACGCGGCGGCTTTGTATGCGGCTTCGGCCGGACCGATCTCGTCTGGTCGCAGCAGGTTGGCCAAAATCCGCAACACCCACTCCATCAAAGTTCGGCTGTGAATTCCGACCCGAGAGAGCTCCCGCATCAGGACCGGGCGGCCGATGACTCGAGCAAAGAGGCGAGCCACCTTGAAGTAATCCCCATACTCGTCATCGATGCGTTGCTGATATCGCAATAGAGCAGAGGCATCGCCGCTGGTGAGGGCATCATGCAAAACTTCTCCGGCCATCCGTGCGGTCTCGTAGGCGTAGTCGATTCCTTCGCCGTTGAATGGATTGACGCTTCCGGCGGCGTCACCGACAACCAGAAAATTTGGACCGACCTTTGGTCCGACTGATCCGCCCATTGGTATCTTCCCGCTGGTCGCCTTGCACTGAGGCTGATCGGGATTGATTCCCCAACGGTCCGCGATCATGTGCGCATAACTGGTGAGGAGGTGCGAAGTGTTGACATCCTTGAACTTTTTGAAAGTCGACAACAGTCCAACCCCAATGTTGATGGAGCCATCGCCAACAGGGAAGATCCATCCGTAACCTGGCATCGAATTTCCATTTCGGTCCTTGACATCGAGGGCAGACTCAATCCACGGCTCGGCATGTCGGGGGCTTTCCCAGTAAGTACGAATTGCCGTGCCGTACGGCCATGCTTTGGTGCGCGAGGTTCCAAGTGCCCGACCAAAGCGACTATTGGCACCGTCGGCGATCACAATGTAATTGGCACGAATTTCGAGGGTTTCGTTGGAATCGTGATCGGTAACCACAGCGCCAGTTACTTTGTCGTGCTCGCATATTGGTGAAGTTGCCTCGTGACCCTGCAACAAGGTGGCTCCAACTCGTTGGGCATTGAATGCAACCATCGAGTCAAGTTCCCGTCGGCGCACCACATAACCGTGTTGCGGATAAGTCGGGTGACTCGGCCAGCGCAGTTCAAGTTCCCTGCCGTGTGCGGTCGCACGCAATCCCTCAAACCGATGAAACTGTTTCAGCTGTTCACCAAGTCCCATGTCATCGAGCTGTTTCACAGCTCGCGGGGTCAAACCATCTCCACAGGTTTTCTCTCGTGGGAAGTGTTTGCGTTCGACAATGATTGGCTGATGACCCAGTTGAGCCAACCAATATCCTGCCGCTGCTCCTGCCGGTCCGCCACCGATGATGAGTACATCGGTTTCCATCGTTTGTCGTGGCGCTGACACGCACTCAGCGTACGGTTTTACCGTACGGTCTTAGGTTCGCTGGCCTTCGGAAGGGCGCGGAGTCGTTCCAATGACCGCCGGCGGATCAGGCAATTCCTTGAATGTTTCGGCGACGGTGTCGAAATTTGTCGTACCTGCGACCAGACTCGCATAAATTTCGGAAGTAGGTGCACACCAATTTTCGTATTCGTTCGACCACTCGGTACTTGTTGAGTCGGCGCCACTAATCGTATAACGCGCGTGACACACCACGGCCAGAATCTGTGCGTCGGTGAGACCCCCACCAACTTTCATGCCTTGCTGTGGCATCGGGTTCCCGTTGAACGAAAGCGGTGCGTGCGCGCCGCCGTCTCGGTCGGGATTTCCGTAGATCGCAAGTCCCTGAGTCGCAAACGCCTGGCTGCCTGTGTATACGAAGTTGAGCATGTCTTCGATCTTGGGAAAAGTCTTCAACACCTCACCTTGGTTCAACGCGCGACCCGCGCCACCTTGACCATCGGCTCCATGACATCCGGCGCACGAACTGAATAGCCCGGCACCAACGGCCAGCGGTCCCTCCACCGTTTTCTCCTGAGGTCGCAATGCAAGCAGATAGATGAATGCCCATAGCGGAAGCAAACTAAGCGTGGCCATTGCCCAAAACGGAATCTTCTTTCGAGTCTTGGCGGCAACAACGTATGCCGGGTCGGGGGTCGGCGCTAATGCCACAACCGCAGATGCGGGAGCCGTCGGCTTGTTGGCAACTGCCGCGCTAGGTGCGGGTTGGATACTCTCGCCCGATGCGGGGGCAGCCGGCGCGGCGGTGTCTTGCGCCACCTGGGCAACTTCAGAACCAGCCAATGCTTCTCGGCGCTCTTTGGCGCGTTTAAGAAGATGTTCTGGAATTTCTGTCACGAGAATCCTTTTGGAATTTGGACCGACTGCCGTTTGCTAAATGAACCTCTATAAGAATAGACACGAATAGCGTGCGAGCACGGGTGCACAAGCGCGACTAGGTGCTCGAGTTTAAAAGCGACACTGCAATCCCAACTGCGTGTGCAACGTCACATGATTGCACGAATGCACATACTCTGTACTTTCGCCACGGCGCGCCCAATCGGACTAGGGTTATAAGGGATTTACCGAAGAAAGGTACCCCTGCGACCGATGCTGGCAATCGACATTCTCAAGTGGCCGGGCGTGAACCAACCATTCATTTTTTCCGTCCTGCTCACTGCCGGTATGGCTCTACTCGTCGTGCCCATTGGCAAACGCAGGCCGATAGATCGCAAGGTGACATGGGGCGAAGCGATGGTCGGCGGAATGTTCATTTTCGCAGTGTTATTTCTGGCGTTTGGGGTGGTACCGCATCAATTCATCGATCACGCCGATAAAAATCTCGGTTGGCGTCGGGACAAAATCGTTTTGGGACCATTTGGAATACTGAAGCCCAAAGAACTCAACGGACCGTTTCCATTCACCATTAGTTATGAAGCAATTCGCGACATAGTGGTGGTCGGAATCCACGCGGTCAACATCGGGGCAATGATCTTTCTCTTTTCGTGGTGGCAAAAGCGAGGGGTCGTTAAGCCAAAAGAGATCGAGACTTCCACGTACGGTCGTCCACTGGTAAAGACGAGCTAGCGCCTATGACGAAGACCGATGCAAATCCACCGATGCCGGAATGGTCATCAGAATATGAACTCGTCGAAGTTGACAACGCCTACCTTTCCAAGGCGGTAAAGCCCAAGCAGTTCATCCACATCGATCAAAGCGAATGCATCATGTGCGAGGGATGTGTTGACATCTGCCCATGGAAGTGCATTCACATGGTCACACCAAGCGCGATCGCTGAAGCAGAGGGAACCGAGATGCCCGGTCTCGATCCTTCGGACAAAGTTCTATTCATTATCGATGACGATGTTTGCACTCGTTGTGCGTTATGTGTTGACCGCTGTCCAACCGGAGTAATCATTCTCGGCAAACTTGGCGATCCGGGTGTGACTGGTGATTTGCATTTGCGCACCGATAATCACGGATATGCCTACGGACTGCGCTTCTAAGGAGAACCAACCATGGCCCGCATCGTCGATGAAGTTCCTCGCCTCACAATGAAGGAGCGCGCCGCCAAACTTGGCAAGTCCATGCAGTCGAGTCAAGCGTGGAACTCAATCATGCGCCCTGGTTCGATATTTCGCAAGGGATACACGGACTCTCCGCGAAATCGTTCATATGTGATCATGAACTCGGTGTTGTATCACCTGCATCCGGTGAAGGTGAAGCGCCACGCTGTGAAAGTCAGCTACACCCTGTGTCTAGGTGGCCTGAGTTTCTTTCTGTTCATTCTCCTCACGGTCACCGGCATCTTTTTGATGTTCTTCTATCGACCTACGGCAACAAACGCGTGGGAAGATATTCAGTCGCTGCAAACTTCAGTGACCTTTGGTCTCATGGTTCGAAACATGCACCGATGGGGCGCTCACCTGATGGTGATTAGCGTATTTTTGCACATGGCTCGCGTTTTTTATCACGGTGCGTATAAGGCACCGCGCGAGTTCAACTGGGTTGTAGGTGTGATCTTGCTCGTGCTCACGCTGATGCTTTCATTCACCGGTTACCTGCTCCCATGGGATCAGCTAGCGCTGTGGGCGGTCACCGTCGGTACAAACATGATCGGTTATTCGCCGGTAATTGGTTCGCAGGTGCGATTTGTCTTGCTCGGCGGCACCGAAATTGGCGCCGAGACGCTTCTACGGTGGTATGTCCTGCATGTGTTGCTCTTCCCATTCATCACTGTGATCTTTTTAGCAATTCACTTTTGGCGAGTCCGCAAAGACGGCGGAATTTCGGGGCCACTCTGATGACCGAAATTCCAGAACATCTGCTTAAGCGGGCCCAGGCGGCGCGAGAAAAGGCATCGACTCCAAGCGATGCGACTGCTAGTGAGGCACCTTCGAGCGAAGCGTCTGCATCCGATCCGCGTATTCCGCAACACTTACTTGATCGCAGCAAGGCCGCAAGCGCGGGTGGGTCAGGCGGTGGGGTCGCGGTAGCCGATCGCCCGACGACGGTGGTTCGTGCCGATCCGCAGACTTCCGGTCCCCTCGGTACCGGTCCGGGCGGTCACACTCAGCGCCTGCTCACGGTGGTGAAGTCCGGATCAATTCAAGATGTCAAAGCTGTTCCAATCGACAAGGTTCACACCTGGCCGCATTTGTTGGCGATTGAGTTTGTTGCATCCCTGGCGTGCACGGCGTTTCTTTTCATTTTCTCCTGGTTTGTCAATGCGCCACTCCTGCAGGCGGCCAACTTCAACCAGACGCCGAATCCATCAAAGGCCCCGTGGTACTTTCTTGGCCTCCAAGAATTGCTGACAATGTTTCATCCGATGATTGCGGGTGTGACAATTCCCGGTGTCGGCATTATCGGTTTAATGCTTGCACCGTTTGTTGATCGAAACCCGTCCATCAAACCGGAGGACCGCAAGTTCATTACGAGCATGTTCACCGTCTTTTTGATGTTCTGGGCAATTTTGGTGATCGTCGGATCTTTCTTTCGCGGCCCAGGCTTCAACTTCACGTTCCCATGGCGTGACGGAATCTTCTTTGACCTCTAATACGGACCAACAATGGAACTTTCCACCACCGTCATCATTGTAAGTGCTGTCGCAGTGCTCGTCGTGCTTGGCTTGGGCATTGTCGTGACGGCCTCGCGTCGAACAGAGACACGGGGCATTGGCTCTTTGTCGCGCGAAACCCGTCGCCGAGACCGAGGCGATACCGGAGAGTCAGAAATTACCGGACGCGATATTGAACTTGCCGCGGTTGCCTCTCGCAATGTGGCCGTGGCTCCACAGCCGGAGTCAAATGTGGTCGAGTGGACGCCACCTGATGCCGAAGCACTGGGAGTATCGCGTCGCCAATTTTTCAATCGCGCAACTGTCACATTGATGAGCGCGAGCCTCGGCGGATTTGGAGCCGCGGTCATCGCCTTTCTCTGGCGGGGAGCATCGGGCGGTTTCGGTTCGAAGATCACGGTCGGCAAGATCGATGATGTGATCGGCGAGATCAGGGCAAACAAAGGATTTCTGTACGTGCCACAGGCACGATCGTGGGTCACCGAATATCCATCGGAGGCTTTGCCAAAGGCCAAAGCAATCTATGGCAATCAACCCCCGGTATTGGCGGGTATGGAAGCCGGGCTTGTTGCCTTGTATCAAAAGTGTCCGCATCTCGGATGTCGAGTACCCACCTGTCAAAGTTCACAGTGGTTTGAGTGCCCGTGCCATGGTTCGCAATACAACCGTGTCGGCGAGAAAAAGGGCGGTCCGGCGCCACGGGGAATGGACAGATTTGGAGTCTCTCTAGCTAATGATGTTCTAGTTATCGACACAAGCACGGTGTTCATTGGTCCGTCGATTGGCACCAACTCCACAGGTCAAGAAGCCGAAGGACCGCACTGCGTGGATGAAAAAGGCGGACACGGCTGATGTTTGCCGATACAACAACGAGCGTGGCGTGGTTCATATTTGTCGTTTCGGTATTGGGTTGGATCTTCTATTTGGTAAGCAATGTTCGACGCGGGCGGGCCGAACTCGGTTCGGAAATTATGTTGGCGGCGAATCGCAAACCGTATTACGACGATGACATTCTCGAAGGTAAGAAGATCGAACGCACCCAGTTGATCGGTATCGCGTTTCTGGCCGTGATTACTATCGCCCTGCCGCTGTACTGGATTCTTGAACCAAATCGCGAGGCTGGGGCGACCGTTTACTTTCAGCACCGATTCGAAAATTGGGGTAGCGATCTGTTTGAACCGACTTCGGAAGGCGGTTACAACTGCGCGGGTTGTCATGGCGGCATGAATGCTCTAGGTGGAGTCGCATCGTTCACCATTACCGACTCAAATACCAACGAGGTAAAGCCAGTCAATTGGAAGGCGCCGGCACTGAATACGCTTTTCTATCGATACAGCGAGTCGGAAGTGCGATTCATTCTTGACTACGGTCGGCCATTTTCACCGATGTCTCCATGGGGACTCGTCGGAGGAGGTCCGCTCAATGAGCAACAAATTCAGACCTTGATTGAATATGTGCAAAGTATTCAGATTCCGCGAGAAAACTGCGCCAAGCTAAACGATGATCCACGCCTTTGCGAAGGTGGCCACCTACCTAAGGCGCAGCAGGATGCCATCCAAATTGAGGCGGAGCGTTTGGTGGCAAACAAGACCTATTCAACGGTAGGCGAGGCGTTGTTCAATCTTGATCTCGGTAGCGGCAATTTTTCGTGCGCTCGTTGCCACACCAAGGGCTGGTCATATGGCGATCCGCAAATTACCGGGGGTGGCGCACTTGGGCCAAACCTCACCGGTGGCTCGAGCGTGCGCCAATTTCCACAACAGTCCGACATGATCGCCTTCATTGAAGACGGCAGTGAATTGGGCAAGCGGTACGGCGAGCAGGGCCAAGGTAGCGGTCGGATGCCGGCATTTGGGGCAATGCTGACCGACGAACAGATCCAGTCAATTGTCGATTATGTGCGGGGGCTGTAGATGAATTCGATGCTCCTGGCAATCTCGTGGCAACCGGAAATTCGTGGCGTCGTTGTCATAGCCATCGCGCTCGTGGTATTTGTCGGTGGCCCATATCTGGTCATTGGGACGAATGTGGGAGCACGACTCGGAGTCCTCATCGTCATCGCTGGATTTTTTGGCTGGATGTTGATCATGGGTGCTATTTGGTGGACATATGGCATCGGACTCAAAGGCCCAGATCCATCGTGGCAACCCGCTAGTCCGATAACAATTATCCGAGACACGTCCGAGTTCGCCAATGCGGGGCTCGTGGATTCATCGATTACGGTGACCGGCATACCTCTATCCGATGCTGAATTGGCGTCAGCTGCGCTGCAGCAGGATGGTTGGAAATTGCTTGATGAGGCGGATCCACAACGCGGACAGGCAGTTGCATCTTCCGATGAAATATTGCAAGTTGAGGCTAAAGAGTTTCTCTCCGGCGAGTATCTATCGGTCGCGGTCTACAACCGCGGCGGCGACCGTTGGCCAAAGATCAATGACTCACTTGATTTCGTCGCCTTCTTTCACAAGCCGCACTATGCATTGGTCGAAGTTGCACCGGTCATCGCGCAGAGAGTCGAGCCAGGTCGAGCGCCGGCCCGACCGGTGATCGACACGACAAAACCACATAGGTACGTGTATATGTTGCGCGATCTAGGAGCAAAGCGACAACCGGCAATGTTGATTACCTTCGGCTCCGGATTGATATTTTTCTTGCTGTGCTGGGTGTTGCATCGTCGCGATCTTGCCCTGCGGGTCAACCTTGCAGCTGAACGCGCGCTAACTCAAGGCTGAGTCGTGGGTCAATACCTACCGGTTGTTGTTCTAGTTTTTCTTGCTGCCATATTTGGGCTGCTCAGTTCGATGGCCTCAAAGTTGTTGGCTCCAAATCGGCCAAATAGCGCGAAGTCCGCTCCGTATGAATGCGGCATTGTTCCCAGTCGCGAGGCGCCGGAGCGATTCCCGGTCAGTTTCTACATCGTGGCGATGCTGTTCATCATGTTTGACATCGAGATCATCTTCGCCTACCCCTATGCGGTTAGTCGTCAAGAACTTGGTTCGTTCGCGTTCTTTGAAATGGTCGCATTCAGCGCCGTGTTCTTCGTCGCATTCGTGTACGCGGTCGCTCGAGGTGCACTGGATTGGGGCCCATTTCATCGAGCGGTCCGGCTTGAACAAAATATTGGAAATAATATTTCGCTTTCCATGTCCAAGCCGGAGTACGCCGTGCGCGTGGTGGGATTAGATGGCCGAGACAACGATGTGTCGACATAATGGGCACTGTTCGCGATGTTCTCGACGACGGTCTTGCCGGACTGGAGAGTAATTTCCTCACGGGACGAATAGAAGATGTGGTCAAGTGGTCAAGGTCTCGCTCTAGTTGGGGCGTCACATTTGGCCTGGCCTGCTGCGCAATCGAGATGATGGCAACCGGTACGGCGCATTATGACCTTGCCCGATTCGGAATGGAGGTATTTCGCGCTTCGCCGCGACAGGCCGACATCATGATCGTGGCCGGGCGTGTGAGCCAAAAAATGGCACCGGTACTACGTCAAGTTTACGACCAAATGATGGAACCGAAATGGGTGATCTCGATGGGAGTGTGCGCCAGCAGTGGCGGCATGTTTAACAACTATGCGATTGTGCAAGGCGTTGACCAGATAGTTCCCGTCGATGTGTACGCACCTGGCTGTCCACCCACGCCCGAGACTTTGATTCACGCCATCGAGACCTTGCATCAACTCGTCGAAAATGGCGAGATTCTGCGACGCCGTTCGGCAAGCGGTGCGGGTGCGGGTGTGCATGTGCAAGAAATTCCAGCAGGAAGTATTACTCCTGTAGTTCTTGGATCGAAGTAGTCAATGCCTTCCTCTGAGTTGTACGGGTCGCCTCTGATTGAGAGCATTGGGCAAAGCGTGTTACTTGTAGCCAAAGATCGCTACCTAGAGACAATCAAGAATCTCGCCGTAGATGGCTTCGAAATGTGCGTCGATCTCACCGCGGTCGATTTTCTAGTCCATCCGGGCCGCAACTTGCCGGCCGACATCGCCGCTGAGAGATTTGAAGTAGTCGTCAACCTGTTGTCGATGCAACACCACAAGAGGCTGCGAATACGGGTGCAGGTGAGCGAAGTCGAAGCGAGCATCGATTCGTTGTTCGATATTTATCCCGGCACCGAAGCGATGGAGCGCGAGGTGTTCGACATGTTCGGTATCGCCTTCAATAACCATCCAGACCTAACTCGAATTTTGATGCCGGAAGATTGGGATGGACATCCACTGCGAAAGGACTACGCGCAGGGACAGATTCCGGTGCAGTTCAAAGGCGTCAACTCATGACGGATATCGATGACGTATTTGCGGCCGATACCTACGAAGGTCGACAAGAGTTGCAGCCTCGCCGGGCCCTATCGGCCAAGGAGGTCCTGCGCGAAGTCGGCGCCGTGCTGCGCATGAGTGAAGCCGACGCGGCGCGCCTGACGAGTGTTTCGACCGATGTAGACGAAGACCAGACAATGATCATCAACATGGGGCCACAGCACCCGAGTACCCATGGCGTATTGCGCCTGATGCTTGAACTTCAGGGTGAAACCGTTTTGCGTTGCAAACCAATCGTCGGATATCTGCACACCGGAATGGAAAAGACGGGCGAATCGCTCTCGTTTATGCAGGGTGGCACAAATGTGACGCGCATGGATTATGTCTCGCCGCTCAACAACGAACTTGTATTTTCCATGGCCACCGAGAAACTGCTTGGCATCGATGGCGATATTCCCGAACGCGCGGTGTGGATGCGGATGTTGCTTTCGGAACTGAATCGAATGAGTAGTCACCTGTTATTCATGGCCACAAACGGGATGGATATCGGTGCGGTTTCGATGATGCTCTACGGCTGGCGTGAACGCGAAGAGGTTCTGCGCTTCTTCCAGAAGGTCACCGGTCTGCGGATGAATCACAACTTCATTCGCCCGGGCGGGGTAGCGGCCGATCTGCCTGCGGGATGGCGCGATGATGTTCTGGCGATCCTTGACATGCTGCCCGCACGTTTGGCCGAATACGACATTTTGATGACCGATCAACCAATCTGGCGCGAACGCTTACAAGGCGTCGGTGTCATCACCCAACAGGAGGCTGTGGCCCTCAGCGCAACTGGCCCTATCTTGCGCAGCACCGGAGTGTCGTGGGATCTACGCCGAGATATGCCGTATCTCCATTACGACGAACTTGACTTTGATGTGATCGTCGGAAGTTTTGGCGATTGCTTCGATCGCTACGCGATTCGCCTCGCCGAGATCCGCGAATCGATGAAGATCGTGCGTCAAATTCTTGACCGAATGCCGAGCGGCAATTTCCGTATTCAGGATAAAAAAGTCACACCGCCGCCACGAGCGCGAATTGACGAGTCGATGGAGGCTCTCATTCACCATTTCAAGATCTTTACCGAAGGTTTCAAGGTTCCAGAAGGCGAGGTATATCTGGCAATCGAGAGCCCGCGCGGTGAGATCGGTTGTTACATCGCTAGCGATGGTTCCGCAACCCCTTACCGCATGCATGTGCGTGCGCCCTCGTTCGTAAATATCCAAACATTGCCGCACATGATGCGTGGAGGTCTCGTGGCCGATGCTGTTGCTGTCATTTCGTCGGTTGATCCTGTTCTAGGCGAGGTCGATCGATGAGCCGCTTGAATGACGCAAACGTCACTCTTGCCCGGGAAATTATGGCTCGATTTCCTCGACCAAAGTCGGCAATGATTCCCTTGCTGCACTTGGCCCAAGAGCAAGATGGCTATGTCACCAACGAGGCAATGGCGCACATCGGTGAATTACTGGGAACGACTTCCGCGGATGTATACGGAACTGCCAGTTTCTATGAAATGTTCAAATTCGAGCCAATTGGCAAATACTGCATCAATATCTGCACCAATATTTCGTGTCATTTGGTCGGTTCGTGGAATCTCTTGCACCATGCCGAGGACCGACTCGGAATCAAAGCCGGTGGAACCACGGACGATGGACTGTTCACGCTTGAGGATGTCGAATGTATTGCTGCGTGTACCGAAGCGCCGGCGCTGCAGGTGAACTACCGCTATCGCTACAAGGTCACACCGACAAGCTTTGATCAGTTGCTCGACGATTTACGAAGTGGACGCACCGCAGATGAAATTCCACCGTTCGGAACACTTTCTCGTGTTCGTCAGCGCAAGGAAAATACGTGGTCGAACAACGGAATCGAAGCACAGGCGATTGTTGATGAGAGATAACCACCAGTGAACGCTCGATATTCGACACCGGGTCAGGTTCCAACGGGACCGCGCCTGATCACGAGTCGTTTCGATGTGGCAGACGGCTATACATACGACGGATATGTACGCACCGGCGGGTACAAAGCCCTAAGAAAAGCACTG
>CAYGOJ010000032.1:0-2875 GCA_964351545.1 uncultured Acidimicrobium sp. | reverse complement strand
CACGCCTTTCTCTATGTTCGCGGTGAAATGGCTCTTGCACAAGAGCGCTTGGCCGAGGCGCTCAATGTCGCCTACGCCCACAACATGGTGGGTCGAAATGTCTGCGGCTCGCAATTTTCTCTCGACATCACGCTTACTTGGGGAGCCGGCGCTTACATCGTCGGAGAAGAGACCGCGCTGATTGAAAGCCTGGAAGGCGAAAGGGGAATGCCTCGGCTGAAACCACCCTTCTTTCCCGCGGTAAAGGGTCTGTATATGCAACCCACCATCGTCAACAATGTCGAGACGCTGGCCAACTTGCCCGCCATTATCAACGACGGCGGGGGATCCTTTCACGGCATCGGTGCGCCGACATCGACGGGAATGCGGATGTTTTCTGTATCGGGCCATGTCAATCGACCCGGAGTTTTTGAAGTTCCCAATGGCGTGACGACGTTTCGGATGCTGTTCGAAGCACCGGAATATTGCGGCGGTGTGCGCAATGGCGGCACAGTGAAGGCGTTCATTCCGGGAGGGGCCTCGGCGATGTGGTTTTTCGACGAGCATCTTGATTTGGCTCTCGACAAGCCAACGGTTGACAAAGCCGGATCGATGCTTGGCTCGGGGGCCATCGTGGCGATGGATCAGACCACCGACATGGTTTCC
Organism: uncultured Acidimicrobium sp.; assembly: GCA_964351545.1. GTDB lineage: Bacteria > Actinomycetota > Acidimicrobiia > Acidimicrobiales > Ilumatobacteraceae > UBA3006. The sequence goes on along the minus strand of CAYGOJ010000032.1, from coordinate 2,230 downwards.
GCGTGCTGGCGAATTGTGAGATTTTTTGCTCGGGAATCATGCGGAAAATGCACGCCATGTCGCGAGGGAACCACGTGGCTTGAGCGAGTCTTGCGTCGTATCTTGGATGGTCAGGGCCGTCCCGAGGACATTGATCTGCTGTTTGAAATCAGTGAGAGCATCAGCCCTGGCATTGCCTGGCCGCCGCTCCAAACCACCATCTGCCCACTCGGACCATCGGCAGTTTCGCCGATCGCCTCGGCCGTACGACGTTTTCGTCATGAATTCGATCACTACATCGCCCATGGGCGCCCGATCGATGGGGTTGACGACGTACTTCGTCCAGAAGGAAGCCGCGCCCGTGTCTAAGAAATCTTTGTCAATCACCATTGACGGAAAACAACACACGGCGGTCTCTGGTCAACTCGTTATCGACGCCTGTCAAGATGCCGGGAGCTTCGTTCCGTTCTTTTGCTATCACCCGCGAATGACGCCGGTCGGCATGTGTCGCCAATGCTTTGTCGAAGTCGACGGTCCGCGCGGACCGATGTTGGTGGTGTCGTGTATGACGCCGGTCGTCGAGGGCCAAGTTGTGAGAACTACAACCGATGGTGTCAAGCGCGCACAGGAAGGGGTGTTGGAGTTGTTGTTGGCCAACCATCCTCTTGACTGCCCCGTGTGCGACAAGGGCGGTGAGTGTCCGTTGCAGGATCAGGCATTCAGCCATGGACCCGGCGAGAGTCGATTTGTCGAAGAGAAACGGCACTTTGAAAAGCCGATTCCAATCAGCGGTTTGGTGAACCTGGATCGAGAGCGCTGCATCTTGTGTGATCGTTGTACGCGATTCGCCGATGAAGTGGCCGGCGATCCACTGATCACATTTGTTAGCCGTGGCAGCAATACCCAGGTACTTACATTTCCCGATCTGCCCTTCAGTTCCTATTTTTCAGGCAACACCGTGCAAATTTGTCCAGTCGGTGCTCTTACCGCTCAGCCGTATCGCTTCAAGGCGCGTCCGTGGGATTTGGATCAAGAGGAAAGCACCTGCACCACATGCTCGGTCGGTTGCCGAACAGTGGTCCAAAGTAGTCACGACGAGTTGGTGCGGTACCAAGGAGTCGACATCGACACGGTGAACTGGGGGTGGCTATGCGATAAGGGTCGCTTCAATTTTGAAGCCGTGAATAGCGTCGAACGACTCACCGCACCGCTGGTTAAGAGCGACACCGGATTAGTTGAGTCCTCGTGGGCCGTGGCGTTGGATGTTGCGGCTCGAATGCTGCGAACCGCAATAGCCGTTGGTCCAGATTCGGTGGCGATCATCGGGGGCGCCCGGGGCACGAATGAGGATGCCTTTGCCTGGGCAATGCTGGCGGACGCCTTAAATATAAATCAGCGTGACTCCCAACTCGCCGATGGATTGCCGGCCGAAATCTTTGCCCTGCCGCAAGCGACGATCGACGACATTAATCGCACTGCGACGATCATCTTGCTGGCCCCCGATCTGAAGGAAGAACTTCCGGTGCTGTACCTACGCGTTCGTCACGCCGCAGAAAAACGCACCGCGCGAGTCATTGAGTTCACAGCCCACAACTCCGGACTTACGCCATACGCCTGGCGAGGCATTCAGTCAGAAGGAAGCAAACTCGCAGCCGCAATTCGACAGGCCGGATCCACCGAGGAAATTTCCGAGCAACTAGGTAAGGGCGATGTAGTAGTGATCGTTGGGCGCGCGAATCTGGCAGAGTCACCCGAATTTATTGTCAATGCACTCGCCGAGGTTCTCCACCTTGCGCCACATGCACGCGTATTGCCAGTCCTGCGTCGCGGAAACGTACGCGGTGCGATCGCTGCCGGACTAACCCCGCAGTCGGGTGCCGGCGACACGGCCGACATTTTGGCCGCGGCTGCGGCAGGCAAAATTGAGTGCCTCATCTTGCTCGGTGCTGACCCGCTCGCCGACGTTCCAGATGCCGATCTTGCTCGACGAGGCATCGCCGGTGCCCGCAACATCATCGCCATCGATACGTTTCTTACTTCGTCGAGTGCCGCCGCTGATGTCGTGCTTCCTGCGGCCGCCTACGGAGAAAAAAACGGCACAACGACAAATCTCGAAGGTCGGCTGAGCACGCTGGCCCAAAAAATTACCCCAGCGGGTACATCTCGTCCCGATTGGATGATTGCCGCCGAATTGGCTATTGCCGTCGGTAAAGATCTGGGAATAACTAGCTACGCCGATGCCCATCGAATG
>CAYGOJ010000031.1:0-14297 GCA_964351545.1 uncultured Acidimicrobium sp. | reverse complement strand
GCGCTTAGTAGACAACTTTGGCGAGCATACTTACGACTAATCCTGGCTTCGATTCATGTTGACCAACTTCACTGAAACCAATTCTGTGGTGAAATCTCAACGAGCCGGGGTTGGGTGGTTGCAAATTCACTTCGCAGGTGAGAGTTGAAGCCACTCCATCGCTAATCATTAATTTTTCGACGGCTCCATATAGCGCGGCGCCGTATCCCCTGTTCTGGTGCTGGCTGGCTACGGCAATTCGATCGAGATACACGAATGTTTCATAGCGATCTAAAAACCACTTGTAGTTCGAGCTTTGATACGGCGCACCCGGGGCAAAGGTAACGCAAAATGCCCGAAGTTCGTCACCACTTTCGTCGGCGATCATTAGTGCATGAAGGGAATGCTCCAAATCGAACTCGAATTCGCGCGCGGTCAGTTCACTAACCGCCGGCACGTTGGAATTATTGATGGCCAGAACCTGATCCAGGTGTCGAATGGTAAGAACGGACACTTGGGGATGCGAATTTGTCATAGTTCTGGAATATCCTTGCACTGTGGTCGGTTCGTCAATGACTCATTTCGTGAATGGCACTTCGATGGATGGGCCGTGGCCGGCTGGTTTCGAGACGGCCGTTTTTGCGATGGGATGTTTCTGGGGTGCCGAACGACTCTTTTGGGAGTTAGGTGGCGTGCACAATACGGCCGTCGGTTACTCGGGCGGAACCACCGAATCACCGAGTTATCAAGATGTGTGTTCGGGGCGAACGGGTCACGCCGAGGTTGTTCGCGTGGTGTTTGATCCACGTGCCGTGTCGTACCAGCAATTACTGAAAGTATTTTGGGAGTCACACAACCCAACTCAGGGAATGCGACAAGGAAACGATGTCGGTACCCAATATCGCAGCGCGATTTATACCTTGAACTCCATGCAGCTCGAACTTGCGTTGGAGTCACGAGACATGTATCAACGAGAACTCGACATTTCTGGTTTTCGGCCGATCACCACCGAAGTTGTTCCTGCCGGCAAGTTCTATATTGCGGAGGAATATCATCAGCAGTATCTGGCCAAGAACCCCGATGGATATTGCGGGATTGGTGGTACCGGAGTGACCTGTCCGATCGCATCGCACGCGTAGGAAGAGTTAGGTGGCGGCGGCCAATTGTTCGGTAGTTGGTTTACGAAATAATGCGAGCATGGTAACTCCCGTAATTGCCACGGCCACGCCTATGAATAGCCAGGCATGATGAAAACCAAGAATCGGATCTTCGGTTTTGGAAGAGGCCACCAGCATCGAACTTACGAGAGCGACACCAAGTGCGGCGCCAATCTGTCTGGCGGTGTTGTTGAGAGCCGATCCCATCGCAAATCTGGGTTGCGGAAGGTATGCGGTTGCCGAACTTGTAATGGTTGAGATGCAAAACCCGACTCCAATTCCCGTATAGGCCATGACCGGAAAATAGAAATCCCAATAATGCGGTGTGGTTGTGATTCGAAAATTCATAAACAACACGCCCGTGCAGAGTATGAATGATCCCAGCGCGACCACACGTCCATGCCCAACTCGTTGGGCCAGTCGTCCCGCCGGAGCGGCTACCAGCGCCGCCGCAAATGGCCCCGGTGAACCGGCGAGACCAGAAAGCGATGGGCTATATCCCCACACCATTTGCAACCACTGAACATTGACGAAGATCAACGCAAAAAATCCCATCGTAAATACAAATCCGCTTATTGCTGCTGCGGTGACAAATGGCAATTTGAATAGCCGCAGATCTAGAACGGGATGAGCCACAGAATTGCAGCGCACGAGGAATGCGAAAAGCAGAAGCACAGAAACCGCAAAAGCAGTGAGCGAGCGCACCGAGATCCATCCCCATTCGTCACTTTGGACGATGACGAGTGTCAATAGGGCCACCCCGCCGACGGCCAAGATGGCGCCACCATAATCGACTGTGCGTGGAGCTGTTTCGTCACGCGACTCGTGTAACAGGCGCACGCCAATGACAAGGGCAAGAATGCACAGCGGTATGTTGATCAGAAATACCGAGTGCCAACCGAAGTTATCGACGAGATATCCCCCTAGGGTCGGACCGCTGGCCGCCGAGACACCTCCGACCGCACCCCAGATACCAATCGCCGCGGATCGCCGAGCGACTGGAAACTCAGGTAGTACGAGAGCAAGAGATGCGGGCGTGAGAATTGCTCCACCCAATGCCTGAATGATGCGGGCACAGACCAATAACAGCGCAGACGGAGCCAGTGCGCACAAAAGTGATCCAATCATGAAGATGGTGAGCCCAGACAGAAATGCACGCTTGCGACCAAACGCATCGGCCAAGCGACCGGCGGTGAGTAGACCAGCCGCATATGCGATGTTGTAGGCGGAAAATACCCACGTAAGCGTGCGCCGACTCTCGGGCCACTCCTTGACAAACGAGCCAAATGCAACATTGACAATGGAGATGTCCAGAGACACGAGCATCACGCCAATCGAGGTGAGCGCGAGCACCTTGGCGCCTCGCGACCAACCACTCATGCGGGTATCCCCCATCCATTTTTTCGAATGTCGTCGCCATCGGCGTTGAGTGGTCGACCTTCCCACCGTAGTTCGCCAGGCGTTGCCGATAAGTCTGCGACTAGTCCTTGCATTGGTGTGTCGCCAACTGTCGGGATCATGTTGCGAGCGGCGTAATGCTTGTCATTGGCAATATCCGACATGTCGAACACCGGTCCAACTGCGGCCTGTGCATCCGACAACAATTGGACCACTTCGGCTTGAGTTCGCTCCGAACACCAACGAGTCATGAGTTGTTCCAATTCAAGTCGATGCTCCATGCGTCCTGAAAAGTTGGCGAAGCGAACGTCGTTGCCAACACCGAGCACTTTCATCACACGCGCGGCGACGGAGTCGGATGATGCTGAAACGCCGACCCACTTGTCGTCGCTGCACAGATATACGCCGCGAGGAACGGTATATGGCAAGCCAGAACCGAGACGTGGTTGCAATTCTCCGCTGAGCTTGTATAACGAAATCACTGGTCCCATGATCTGAAATACGGTCTGTAATAGGTTCACGTCGACTACCTGCCCAGTACCCGAGTGCAGCGCAACCATCGTGGCGAAGGCGGCGGTAATTCCCGCGAGCTCGTCGGTGAGTGCAATTGCCGGCAGGGTCGGAGGTCCACCCGGCTCACCGCTAACCGCGGCTAGTCCAGCCATCGATTCGGCAATAGATGCAAATCCCGGTCGCGATGAATATGGACCGTCTTGGCCAAAGCCGGAGATTCGCGTGATCACAAGTCTTGAATTGCGGGCCAACAACAACTCTGGGGAAAACCCCAATCGTTCGAGTGTTCCGGGTCGAAAATTCTCGACAAGGACATCGGCGTCATCTACGAGTGACAGAAATATTTCGCGATCCTGTTCATCTTTAAGGTCGAGGGCGATGGTGCGCTTATTGCGGTTCACCAGTTTCCACCACAGACCGGACCCATCGCGCGGATCACGCCAAGCCATTCCCCGCAGTGAATCGCCTGTTTCAGGACGTTCGACCTTGATGACATCGGCCCCAAAGTCGGCCAAGTAACGCGCACAGTTTGGGCCCGCGAGCACCGTTGAAATATCGAGAACGCGCAGATTGTGTAGCGGTGAGGTCACGGAATCTGCGTGGTCACAATGTCGGCGGCTATTGCACTAATCGGGTCGCGAGCCGCGTGTCACCGAAGAGCCGACCCACCACCGTCCACTGAATCGCCACGATGTATTGGTTGTGTTGGGCGGTGCCATCAGTTGAGTGTTTGGCCAAAGTAATTCAATTGCCGAGGAAATTGCGATCGCTTCCTCTTCGGAGGGTGTGGGCGAAACTTGATGTTGCAAGGCGAGTCGACGCTGTCTCTATAACGGCATATTGCCGTGTTTGCGACGGGGTAGTTCTTCGCGCTTGGTTTTAAGCATCGACAGTCCAGCAATCAGTTTGATTCGAGTCTCGGCCGGGTCTATGACATCGTCCACGTATCCGCGCTCGGCGGCAGCGTACGGGTTGGCATATTTCTCGGTGTACTCCGCCACCAGTTCGGCGCGACGAGCCGTCGGATCTGCGGCTTGCTGCAATTCACGGCGGTACACAATTTCGACCGCGCCTTGGGGACCCATGACAGCGAGTTCGGCGGTCGGCCAGGCATAGGCGAGATCGGCGCCGATGGATTTGGAGTTCATCACGACGTATGCACCGCCATAGGCCTTGCGGGTGATTACCTGAATTCTGGGAACGGTTGCCTCGCAAAATGCGTACAGCAATTTGGCGCCATGGCGAATAATCCCCCCGTATTCCTGATCGACTCCCGGAAGAAAGCCGGGTACATCTACGAATGTGACGAGCGGAATATTGAACGCGTCGCATGTGCGGACGAAGCGCGCCGCCTTCTCACTGGACTCAATGTCAAGTATTCCTGCCAGCACCATCGGTTGATTTCCTACAATTCCCACCGATTCACCGTTGAGGCGAGCAAACCCGCAGACGATGCTCTTGGCCCAATGTGGGAAGTATTCGAAGAACTCACCGTTGTCGACAATTTCGCCGACAACTTTTTTCATGTCGTAGGGCTGATTTGCTGATGCAGGAAGAATGGTGCGAAGCATTTCGCAACGGCGGCTTGGATCGTCGGTCGATTCAATAGTCGGTGCTTGTCCCAAGTTATTCTGTGGCAAGAAACTCAGTAGATAGCGGACATCTTGTAGGCAAGACTGTTCGTCGCCACAGACAAAGGTGGCGACACCGCTTTTAGATGCATGGCTCATGGCGCCACCAAGCTCTTCGAGAGTGACATCTTCGCCGGTCACGGTCTTAACAACATCTGGTCCGGTGATGAACATGTGACTGGTCTCTCGGACCATGAAAATGAAGTCTGTCATCGCCGGTGAATACACCGCACCACCCGCGCACGGTCCAAGAATTACCGAGATTTGAGGTATGACTCCAGATGCCTGGACATTGCGATGGAAGATGCCTCCGTAACTTGCAAGCGATACAACGCCCTCTTGAATGCGGGCACCTGCGCCATCATTTAATCCAATAACCGGTGCGCCAACTTTGAGGGCCAGATCCATCAATTTGTGTATCTTTTCAGCAAAGACCTCGCCAAGTGCGCCGCCGAACACCGTGAAGTCCTGGCTGAACACAAATACTTTGCGTTCGTCGATCGTCCCCCATCCCGTGATCACACCATCGGTGTACGGACGCTCTTCCAACCCGGAAGCCAATGCCCTGTGTCGAGCGAGCAAATCAAGTTCATGAAAACTCCCCGGATCAAGGAGAGCGTCGATTCGTTCGCGAGCGAGCAACTTGCCTTTTTCATGTTGGCGTTCTACCGAGCGCGGTGACCCAGCGTTGAATGCCTGCTCTTTGCGTTGACGCAGATCGTCGAGCTTGTCGTCCATTTGGTTGCTACTCACTGCACAGACGCTAGTGCGAGTAGGCAGTTAGCCGGCGACGGTGGTGGTGGTGACGTCGCTTGGCGTTGGTGCGAGCGTAGTTGTGGTGGTGCCGCTGGATTCAGTGATGGTGATTGTGGTGCCAAGCGGGATCAGATCGCCGGTGGTTGTTGTACCCGTAATTTCAATGGACCACACACCTGGGGTGTTTAGCACAAAGGTGCCATCACCCAAGACGATTGCTGCACCTCGTCGCTTCAACGGAACATGGATGGAGATTCCGGAGAAACCGATTGCTTGAGGGACAAGATTGACGGTGAAATTATTAATCCGCGACGGTTCGAGAAGTTCTATTCGCATCGCGTTGACCCCGGTTGTCGCCGGTGTGAGTGAGATGATGACCCTGAATCTGTCGTTACTCAATTCCTGCCGGAATAGGTACGCCACAGTTGGAGCGGGGCTTGTCGCGTTTACCTGCGGTGGATTCATTGGCATCATCCACGAACTCAGTCCGAGGGCGACGATGGCAAATGCAACTTGCACACTCACCGCCTTGCGTAAGCGCCATGCCATTTTGGATTTCAGTTCTGTCTCGAGGGCCAGGCGATTTGCAATGAACGCTCGCATGACTAGACCGATCCAAATCATGGTGGCAACTACGAAAATCTTCAGCAGATTCAGTCGACCATGACCGATAAAGAATATGTTCTGTCCGTCGAGCAGGTAGACCTGCATGATTCCGGTGAAGACTGTGACTACAAAGATTGGAATTGAAATTCTCGCGAATCCACGAATTGCGTCGAGTAGATCTTCTTCACCCGGATCCGATAGTACGGTTCGTGACAGGAGGACGAGACCACCCAACCACATCGCCATTGCTATTGCGTGCGCGGTACCAAACACAAATGTCAGCAGGGCAACGTTCTGACCAATGCGAGAAAAACCAAGAGTGGCAATCATCGCCACGAGGATCGTGATCGCAGGAACCTGGGTGCTTGGATCAAGTATTCGAACAGGATTCCACGTGACCCACACCGTGGCGATGACGAGTGCAAATCTCACAAGTAGCAAAATCCCGCTGGCAGTATTCAGAGACTCGAACCATGAAAATGGGTTTAGTGCGGCGGTGAACCCGGTTCCCGATGTGCGCATTGCAGAAATCGCCGTGATGAAATACATCGTGATCACACTTGCCAGCCAGGTGAGCCGAAAGAAGCGCAGCGTCACCCCATAGTCCACCCCTTCCGGCCAAGCCAGGAAAATGAGCATGAGTCCACCAAAGATGGAGGCGAGAAAAAAATATTCGGCAATGCGGAGCAGACCGAGGATGCCGCCGACCCTCGGTCCGCTAGATGGCGAAGTTGGCAGAACTTCGCCAATAATTTCCGGCTCACTCGCCGAGTTTGTGCCATCGGGATTCAAAGTGAGAGTGGTTTCGGTGGTCGCCGTTGATGTAAAACTAAAAGTTCCCGCACTTTGATCCGGCAATATCCAACTAACAGTGCATTGACCGGCCGGTGGAATTTGGGTGAGCGCCGATGAAACGGTTCGTGAATCCGTTCCAAGTTGAGGTTGGGCGAGCCCAATAAGCGTCCCGTTGCAGGACAACGACAACCCCATCGTGGCGGCCGTTTCGGGACTCGCCAATGGGTCACGGAAGACCATTTGAATTTGAGTTGGTGGCACGCCAACTACTTGATTTGGGGCGGGGTTGGAGGAGACGACAATATTTGACCCGGCAGTCGAGGCGTGTGCCCCGGAAATAGATCCGAATGCAAGAGCGCCACCGATAGCGAAAATGGCCACAATTCCGCTCAACCAGCATTGAGCCGAGTAGCGGCGATTGTTCCTATTCATATGTCATCTAAGACGGTAGTCAATTCATCGACCGATGTCGGAGTGGTCGATGGTGCGGTACCCCGTAGGTAGGCTCGCTCTTAATGGCAATCCAATCGCTGTATCGACGCTACCGACCTCGTCGCTTTGCCGAACTCAAAGGTCAGGAGCATGTCGTTCGGGCACTGCGTAACGCCGTCATCAATCAGCGCGAAGGCCAAGCATATTTGTTTTCAGGTCCGCGTGGCACGGGGAAAACTTCCACGGCGCGAATTTTAGCCAAGGTGCTCAACTGCGAGGTACCCAAGGATGGGGAACCGTGTTGCGTCTGTACATCCTGTGTCGCAATTGACAACGGACTCAGTTACGACGTACTTGAACTTGATGCCGCGAGTAACAACGGCGTCGAAAACATGCGCGACCTGATCGAGCGTTCGGCACTTGGTAATCCGGGTCGGCATCGCGTATTTATTCTCGACGAAGTCCATATGTTGTCTAAACCCGCCGAGGCCGCGCTCTTGAAGACTCTCGAGGAGCCGCCACCGCATGTCGTATTCGTGCTCGCCACAACTGATCCACAAAAAGTAAGTGAAACGATTCGCAGCCGAACTCAGCACTTGCAATTTCATTTGCTGTCGATGACGGATCTTGAACCACATGTGAGGTGGGTGATTGAAGATGCCGGGCTCAAGGTAAGCGAAAATGCAATCAAACATGTGTTGCAGCAAGGCGCTGGTTCCGCCCGCGACGCTCTGTCGGCGCTCGAGCTAGTTGCCGCGGGTGGCGGTGAAGTAGACGAGCATGTTTCACTTGACGAATTCATCGAGGCACTCATTGATCACGATCCGGGACGTGCACTAACAGCAGTAGCAATCGCGGTGCAACGGGGCGCCGATCCGCGGGGACTCACCGACGACATTATTCGGCAATTGCGTGAAGCTTTTCTGTCGCAGATGGCGCCCGACCTCGTTCAACTTCCGGAGCAAAATTCAATAGTTGTAAGCGAGCAGGCTCGCCGACTTGGCACGGGCAGTGTGGTCCATGCCATTGAGGTTTTGGGCGATGTGCTCATCGAGATGCGCCACGCTTCCGACGCTCGATTGTTGCTTGAAGTTGCGCTGGTCAAACTCACCAGCCAAGTGACCAACAATGACGCCGGAGCGTTACTCGCCCGAATTGAGCGTTTGGAAGCGGGAATTGCCGCGGCCCGTGATGTGACCGGACCAATCGTGCGACCAGCGCCCGTTGATATCGCCACTGGGCGGGCGCAATTAGGTGGCAAAGCAAAATCCTCGTCGGGAGCGTCAACTGGGTCGGGTGGCGTGCCGCGACCTCAACTGAAATCGTCGGCGGTCAAACCATTGCCGACAGCCTCGGTCGGCGTGGCTGGTCCGGCAAGGACAGAGTCACCACTCGACGATCGCGATGTGATGAGTAAATGGTCAGAGGTTTTGACCAGTCTCAAGCCATTGGTTCGCGCGCTCTACAGTGCGGTACAGCCGCAAGATTGTGTAAATGGTGTGCTCACGGTGGTTGCACCAAATCAAATGCACTCTTCCAAGGCTCAGGAACACTCGAAGATCGTGCAAGATGTTCTGACTAGCGTTGCCGGTCGTAAGATCACCCTCGCTTTCGATGCACCAGCATCCTTGCGGGGCAAGACCAGCTCCCAATCCAACGACTTTGATCCAACCGTAGAGTCGGCCGCCCCACGAAACTCCACCGCCAGTGACGACTACAACTGGATTACGCAAGCATTTCCCGGCTCGCAAGTTATCGATAACTCCAAGTAATCAAAATGTCATCTGCTTATACAGCGCCTATGCAGGCACTCATTGATGCCCTCGGTCGATTGCCGGGGTTGGGACCGAAGTCTGCGCAGCGAATCGCATTTCACTTGTTGAAGACCGATACATATGAAGTCGAACAGTTGGCCGCATCCATCGTTGAGGCCAAGGCGCTGGTGCGATTTTGTGAACGATGTTTCAATTTTTCGGAAGGAGCACTGTGCGTAATCTGTGCAGACGATCGCCGCGATAACTCGATCATCTGCGTGGTTGAAGAATCGCGCGACATCGTGGCGATCGAAAAAACCCGCGAATTTCGTGGGCGATACCACGTCTTGCTTGGAGCGGTGAATCCGCTCGAAGGTATCGGTCCCGATCAGTTGAAGGTTCGCGAACTCATAGCTCGCTTGGAACCGGAAGGCGTCACCGAAGTCATAGTCTGCACGAACCCGAACACCGAAGGAGATGTCACAGCTATGTATTTAGCCAGATTGCTCAAGCCAATCGGATTGCGCGTGACGCGAATCGCCAGCGGACTTCCAGTCGGTGGCGATTTGGAATATGCCGACGAACTAACTCTTGGGAGGGCGTTGGAAGGTCGGCGAGAAATCTCAACGTAAAATTTAAAGCGAGCGCACGATCAGTGCGTCCCCTTGACCGCCTCCCCCACACAATGCGGCGGCCCCGATTCCTCCGCCGCGGCGACGAAGTTCGTGTAGCAGGGTAAGAGCAAGCCGATTGCCGCTCATCCCGATCGGGTGGCCCAGCGCAATAGCACCACCATTTACATTGACGATGTCGTCGGTGATCCCCAGATCCTTCATCGATGCGATTCCCACTGCGGCGAAAGCCTCATTAATCTCGAATAAGTCCACATCTTTGAGCGTCAGCTCGCCACGGTCGAGGGCACGGATGATGCTGCGACTTGGCTGGTGTAGCAGCGAAGCATTGTCCGGTCCGGCCACCATTCCGTAACTCACGAATTCACCTAGGGGTGAAACTCCTCGATGCTCGGCAACTTTTTTAGACATCAACACCAGCGCCGAACCAGCGTCACTCAATTGGCTGGCATTGCCTGCGGTAATGGTTCCTTGATTGTCGAATGCCGGCTTGAGTGCAGATAGCGATTCCATCGTCGTGCCCGCTCGCACTCCCTCATCATTTTCGATAACGATGGGGTCACCTTTTCGCTGTGGGATATGGACTGGGACAATTTCATCTGCCAGACGCCCGGCGGCGATCGCTGCGGCGGCTCTTGAGTTGCTCTTGACGGCAAGGTCATCTTGTTCGTGGCGACTGATCTGACCACCCGTGTAACGCTCGGTTCCGAGTCCCATGAGGCATGCATCGAATGCACACCACAGACCGTCTTTGAGAATTGCATCGGCAAGTTCCGTGTCGCCGTATCGAAACCCGCCCCGCGCACCGATGGCAAGATATGGCGCGTTGGTCATACTTTCCATTCCTCCGGCCACCACGATGTCGGCCTCGCCGTTGGCAATCATCAAGTCGGCGAGATAGATCGAGTTGAGACCAGAAAGACAGACCTTGTTGATGTTCACACTCGGTACGTTCATCGGGATGCCAGCCTTGGCCGCCGCCTGTCGTGATGGAACCTGACCCTGGCCCGCCGTGAGAACTTGCCCAATAATCACATGATCGACCTCATCGGGCGCAACCCCGGCACGTTGCAACGCGGCCGTAATTGCTAATCCGCCGAGTTCCGCTGCACTGAATGAGGCAAGCGCACCACTCATTTTTCCGATCGGGGTACGGGCCCCGGCCACAATGTATGAACCAGTCATGGCTAGAGCGTAGAGCCCCCGCTTTGGTGGCAAGCAACCAGGCTTGCTGGCTACACCGGATCACTCTGTACTGTCTCGATATGGAAAAGATCCTTGAAGCCATCCTTGCCGGAGCCGAAAGCAAGGCATTTGAGTCGCTAGCGGTTCCAAAGTCGTACCGTGCGGCAGTAATTGACAAGAGCGACGCAGATCTATTTGCAGGTATCAAATCAAGCGACAAAGATCCGCGCAAAAGCGTGCATATTCGCGAGGTACCCACTCCCGAAATCGCCCCCGATGAGGCCTTGATTGCGGTGATGGCCAGCAGCATCAATTTCAACACGGTGTGGAGCAGTATTTTTGAACCGATCAGCACGTTTGGATCGCTTGCCAGACTCGGCCGAGAAAGCGATTGGGCCAAGCGTCATGATCTGTCACATCAAGTCATCGGCAGCGATGCCGCGGGAGTAGTTCTTCGTGTCGGTTCGGCGGTACGCAGTTGGAAACCGGGTGACAAAGTCACGGTTCACTGCAATCATGTCGACGATCAGGATCCAACTTCGCACAACGACTCGATGCTTGGAAGCAACCAGCGGATCTGGGGATATGAAACGAATTTTGGCGGTCTTGCCGATCTCGCAGTAGTCAAGGTAAATCAACTGATGCCCAAACCGACGCACCTGTCGTGGGAAGAATCAGCAGTGAACGCACTTTGCAACAGCACGAGCTATCGGATGCTGGTTTCCCCCAACGGCGCCCAAATGAAACAAGGTGATGTTGTGCTGATCTGGGGAGCTACCGGTGGTCTCGGTGCGTATGCCACGCAATATGTGCTCAACGGCGGCGGCATTCCAGTTGGTGTGGTGAGTTCACCGGACAAGGCGAACATTTTAAGAGAGATGGGATGCGAGGCGATCATCGATCGAAAAGCCGCCGATTACAAATTTTGGAATGAGGACAATACGCACAATGAAAGCGAATGGCGCCGACTAGGTGGCGATATTCGCAGCCTTGTTGGAGAAGACCCCGACATCGTGTTTGAACATCCAGGTCGCTCAACCTTCGGTGCGTCGATGTTTGTCGTGAAAAAGGGTGGAACGGTTACAACATGTGCGGCAACAAGCGGATACATGTTGGAGTTCGACAATCGTTTCTTCTGGATGCGCCTAAAGAAGTTGGTTGGATCACACTTTGCCAATTACCGCGAGGCATGGGAGGCAAACCGCCTGATCAGCAAGGGAATGATTCAACCTGTGCTGTCGCAGGTATTCCCGCTTGAAGATACTGGTGAGGCCGCCTACCAGGTGCATCGCAATTTGCATGAGGGCAAAATCGGAGTTCTCTGCTTGGCGCCACGAGAGGGCTTGGGAATCGATAGTTTGCCGCTCCGCTCCAAGATCGGTGAAAAGAAGATCTCGCTCTTTCGTCGACCGGCCGGCTGAACTGCGACACTGGAAGCATGCTGCTCACCGAAATCGATCACATCGCCATCGCGGTGCGCGATCTCGATGCCGCCATCGATTATTACCTTCGCGCATTCGGGGCGACCGTTACCCATCGAGAGGTCGTCGAGTTCGATGGAATCGAAGAGGCACTGCTCAAGGTTGCCGAGAGTTATGTGCAATTAATTTCTCCGACTCGATCGGACTCTCCCGTGGCTAGGTCGATTGAAAAACGTGGCGAAGGTTTACACCACATCGGCTATCGAGTGGAAAATTGCGAACAGGCACTTGCCGCAATGGTGGCCGCAGGTGCAACTCCAATTGATAAGGCGCCCCGGCGAGGAAGTCGTGGCACAACGGTGGCCTTCATTCATCCAAAAGGTAGTTTCGGCACCCTGATCGAACTTGTTCAGGAGTAGTTGTTAGATGCTCGGTTATCTCACGGCGGCTTTAGTCGGTGCAATTGTCGGTACGCGGAGGGCACGCTCGTCAAGGAGATTTATTGAATTCCTGGACACCGACCGCATGGTCATTGGAGACGGACAAAACTTTTCGCAAAACCCGGCGTTTGTTCCGGCAGTTGCCGCAATCGGGGCAATTGTTGGCGTCGGCTTGTTTTGCCGTTTCGATTTTACGTTTGATCTATTTGCGTTTGCACTCTTGACGTCGTCGTTGGTGTCACAAAGCATCATTGATGCGGTGACTCATCGACTGTCTCGTCGTATCACGATGGGCACGATCATCTTTGGAGTGCCGTTGTTGGCGATCGCCGCCGCAGTCGCCGATCAGCCGGGTCGCCTAGCGGTGGGATTTTTCTATTCCTGGTTGCTACTTGCAGTTTTCCTGTTGCTCTGGGCCGTGAGTCGGGGTGGAATCGGCGGCGGAGATATACGACTTGCCATCGTCATGGGGATGTACCTCGGTTGGTTGGGTGCCGTCTATGTACTGGTGGCAGTTCTGATCGCTTGTGTGTCGGCTGGTCTCGCAGCACTGTTGCTGCTGGCTAGTCGGCGGGCAACGCGATCTACCCGCCTCGCATTTGGTCCATATTTGGCACTGGGGACATTGATATCGGTGTTCGCGGGAGACTGGATCGCCCGAGTTTGGCTAGGTATTTAGGTCAGCTCAGAGGAGTAGTTTCGCGGTATGCAAGTACACCTCGTTGACGGCACTTACGAGTTGTATCGACAGCACTATGGCCAGGCCGTGCACCACCGCGACCCCCCTCCATTTGCGGGAACAATTGGAGTGTTGTCGTCGACCATTCAACTATTGGCCGATGGGGCGACGCACATTGGAGTCGCCACGGATCATGTCATCGAAAGTTTTCGCAACGAGTTGTACTCCGGCTACAAAACCTCCGATGGTATGGAAAAGGTATTGCTCGATCAGATTCCAGTGGTCGAGGATGCGCTCGAAGCTCTTGGCGTTACGGTCTGGCCGATGGTCGAATATGAGGCGGATGATGCGCTCGGTTCCGCGGTCGAAGTCGCCAGCGATGATCGTCGAGTCCACAAAGTGCTCATTCTCACCCCGGACAAAGATCTTGGCCAATGCGTGAGAGGTAAACGAGTGGTGCAACTAGATCGTCGTACCAACACGATCATTGACGAAAGTGCCCTCCGTGCAAAGTTCGGTGTCGGCCCAGAGTCGATCGCTGATTACCTGGCCCTTGTTGGCGATAGCGCCGATGGATTCCCTGGGTTGTCGGGGTGGGGCGCGAAGAGCGCATCGGTGGTGCTCGCCAAGTACCGCAGCATCGACTCAATTCCCGACGATCACATGCAATGGATTGCCGATGGAGTTGTCGTGCGAGGAGCGGAGAAACTAGCCACAACTCTCCGCGATAATCGAGCCGATGCAGAATTGTTTCGTATCTTGGCAACACTGGTCACAACGGTGCCTGTGGGAACAGTTGATGATTGGAAATGGAATGGTCCGAGCGCTCGATTTGGCGAAGTGGCCACACGGCTAGGTGCTCCGCAACTTATTGAACGCCTCCACCGACTGAAGTGACGGCCAGGTGGTCTGCGGCACT
>CAYGOJ010000030.1:0-16309 GCA_964351545.1 uncultured Acidimicrobium sp. | reverse complement strand
GACATATAGATCGTCTCGTGGGACACGCACATCTCCTTGTTGTCAGGGTAGGTCATCAACAGCCACGCAGAGATCTGCTGCGGTGACCATCTGAGTTCCAGTTTGGCTTCAACTACCGCGCGCAGTTTAGGACTCAGTGCGAGCTTTGCCGACTTGGGCCGACGTGCTCGAATAGCTGTGTCTCGTTCAGCCAAATGAGCACGGTAGGAATTTGCCGGTCCATTGCGCTTGATCTCACGAGAGATTGTCGAGACAGAGCGATGTAACTGTGCCGCAATCACTCGGCACGATAACCCCGTGAGTACGCCCCGTGAAATCTCCTCACGTTCGGCCAAACTAAGAAAGCGAGAACCTCGCGATTCCACCTTGGGCGGAGCAACTCCGCCAGTGCGCATCACCAATTGACGAACCGAACTGGTATATCGACCTAGCCCCATGGCAATGGAGCGCATTGACTGGCCGCTGGCCAGACGCTCCCAAATTTCAGTTTGTTCCTCTGGAGAAAAACGCGGCATCACGACCCCTTATCAACTCACGAAGAATGGTTGAATCTAACAAGGTGTTGCAATGACCGGTTGAGACCAAGCCCAAAACATCACACCTATTGCTTACGGAGAACGACTATTGGCGATTTTCAGCGAAAATCTTCAACTATCTCGAAGCGAATCCGCCATGAGTAATAGCATTTTCCACCGCTAATCGATCTCTTGGGTCACACTTTGCCCATTGCTTCTCGTCAGCGTCAAGGTTGGCCAAGAACTGAAACCTATCCCGTACTAGTCTTTCCCATCTTTCAATATCAATCGGCTGTGTGAGCACTCCGATTGAATCTGGAATAAAGTCTCGCTCGCGTCGAGGTGTAAGAATTTCGGCAGGATCGAGAGGTTTGGTACCGCGTTTGTCAAATACGACATCACCCCAGACTTTTAGGACCCAAATTCGTCGCACGAGCCGCTCGTCAATCGGACGTTCGGCAAACTTTGAAAGGTCGTAGACATCTCGACCGAGGGGCGTACGCCGATACCTGGCAAGTTTCTCGGCGCAAGCTTCGGACTCAGCAATAACGGGGAGTTCTGGTAACTCAAAGCCGTAGGCGCGATGTACTGGGGACGAAATGAATTTGAGATGCTCTGGCCGAATGATAAGCGCTCGGCTCGCGAACTCTATTGAAGCGCCTAGCTCAGGATTGCCCAGTTCGGCATGGTTGACCGTCAGGTCCCAGTGACGCCCATCACCACGAGTTGAATTGAGCGAATAGCTAAAGCCAGATACGCGTGCGCCGTGGATGGCTTCGCAGACATTCAGGACAGTGTCATCGTCGGGGGCAACGAAGTCCAAATCGGTAGAAAAACGACCAGCATTGCCGAGGCGACATTTTCGCAAGCTTGTGCCACCCTTGAACATCAAGCTTCCGTCATTGAAATATCCACCTTGATCGAGTGACCAAAGCAAGTGGTCCTGCGCAACATCGAGTAACGCGGCACCGTAGGTATCAGAACGCCCTGCACCATGGAGAGTTATTAGCGCACGGGTAAGAGCTGGAGGCACTTATTCAGGCCTTACCTATTTGATCTTGCAATGGTGCGATTAATCGGTCAGTGACACGGAACTCGGAAGAGAATTCTCCGGCGTATCTGTCCCCAAAGATCACATGCGGCATCGGGCCGTCTGGGCGGTGTTTCATAATTTCTCTGGAGTGTTGGACGCTGTTACCACGAAATAACAGGTAAGCCGCGCGTTGCCACGCGGACTTCGACTGTTCTTTGAGTAGCTCGATAACTATCTCTGGTTTGCAGTCTGACGCGAGTTGATTCAGGTGGGATACGAGATCACCCCACGGTCCAAATGATGAAGGTCGAGCAGCGAGTTGAACGACGAGTGCTTCTGGACCGAACGCGGGGAGACCACTTGCCCAAGTAGTTAAGTCGAGCCGACGTTGGCGTAGTAGCGCGGGAGTTGGTCCAATTAAGGATGCAACTTCTTCCCCCCATCCGAGTCGCACTTCAGTTATGAATTGGCGGAGCCCGTACGGTGGACGGAGTCGATTGGGTAACCAGACCGCGATTGGACCATCGAATCTTCGATCGAGGTAGGCGAGGTGCCATGCGGCGGATTCGCCGGCAAGAGCAAATACGGCTTCTGGTTCGCGCGCTTTCCAACCTCGTAGGGCGATGTATGGATCGACTAACTCACCCTCTCCGGGAGGCAGGTAGGCCCACGCTCCATGGTGATGAGATGACACCAGCCAACCTAATCGAACGAGTTCCTCCACTGTGATGTCAATGTCTCGGTCAGATCCCGCATTGGATAGGTAGCGCTTAATATCGTCGCGTGTGACTACGGACGGTCGATCTTGGGCGAGGCTCGCCGAGAGCATCGCAGCCCAACCAGGAATGCGACGATCCTGGCGGCCGAGGCGCACTGGAATTCTCATTTTGTCACCTCCTAATTTTTATTCATAATTTGGATTCATACTGTTGGTAGATCTGGAGCACACCGATGTTATAGGGGAATTATGTAAGTATATACCTGAAATACGACTGTGGGAGCGTGAAATCAGGTACATTTCTACACAAATTGAGTATGTCGCCACACAATCGACCAACTCGACCTATGAACGTACCCAGGCTAAATAGTCAAGATAGTTACTGACCAAAACACATAAATCTGTCACGGTAGGCATGGTGCTACAACACTCCTGCCATAACCATTGGGTGTCGCAACCTGCGAAATAATTATCCGACCCAAAAGTCCAGGATCTTCTTTCTGATGCGGTCCGGTTTTCCGGTCCGCCGCTCGTGCTTGTCCATTTGATCGGATAATTTCAGTAACCCGTTCACTCCGAGATAGCGAAACGGTTCAACTTCCCATCGCCGTGATCGATGCTGAACCCAGGCCAACTTGGTGAGCGGATGACCATCGTCATTAATAAGGTGAGCAAGACATCGTCCTGCAAGATTGCTTGCCGCCACACCATCGCCGACGTAGCCCCCTGCGGAGCCCATCCCCGTCGCTTGATCGAAGTTGACAAACGAGTGCCAATTTCGGGGCACGCCGAGCGGTCCGCCCCAGCGATGGGTAATTTTTGCATCTCGAACCATCGGAAATAGTTCGCGCATCGATCGAATGATTTTTTCGTGCACCGAATTATCCCAGTCAAACTCAGGTTTGACAGCCGATCCAAAGTGATAGGGGGCACCTCGCCCGCCGAATGCGATTCGGTTGTCGGCGGTGATCTGGGCATAAATGATGAGGTTTCGGGCGTCCTTAAAAGTTTCACGACCGCTCCAGCCGAGTTGTCGAAGCACCTCGGGTGGCAGGGGTTCGGTTGCCACCATGTACGAGTACAGCGGCAGGAGGTTGCGGCGATGCGAATGCAGCGACTGCGTAAAACCTTCCGTGGCGCGAATCACGAATTTGGCCCGTATCGATGCGTGCTCAAGTTCGACTCGGTGCGGAGAAATCTTTCTTACGCGAGAATTCTCATAGATTGTCGCACCACATCGTTCCACAACTTGAGCCAGTCCGCGAACCAACTTTGCCGGGTGAATCGCTGCACAGTGGGGATGAAAATTGGCACCAAGCAGTCCGCTGGCCGACAGTCGGTCCTCAACTTCACCCTTGTTTAGCCAGCGAATATCTTCCTCGCCGAAACCATGTCGACGCCATACATCTCTTTGGGCGGTGAGTCGATCGACGTGAACCGGATGTGATGCTGCGTTGAGCGAACCTCCTTTGACAAAATCACAGTCGATTGATTCGGTGGCGAGCACATGTTGCAATTCATCGATCGTGTCGAACATGGCTCGAAACATCGCCGAGGACCTTTCGGCTCCGTGCAGTGACGTCATCTTGTCCAAGCCCATCGCCAGTTCGGCAGTCGCCCAACCGCCATTTCGACCGCTTGCGCCAAATCCCGCAAAGTTGGCGTCCAACACTGCCACGGACAAGTCCGGTCGCAATTTTCGAAGATAGTAGGCGGTCCACAGCCCCGTATAGCCGGCGCCGATAATTGCAACATCGGTTTCGTGATTTCCGTCCAAGCAAGGTCTTGCGATTTTTTCGATGGACGGAAGCGTGTCGTGCCAAAGCGATAGCGGACGCTCAATCATTTGCAAACAATATCTTGCGGGTATAGGTTTTGGAGAAAGTGTTGAACAAAATTTGTCAAACATGGGGGGATCATGTCCACAAGTAAGTCAGATCAAACACGAATCTTGATGTCGCAGGCAACGGCGAACAGGATTGTCGCATCGATGAGTCGGAGAAAGTTTCTTGCGATGTCGGGCGGTAGTGCCGCACTGGCGGCATTTCTGGCAGCATGCGGTTCGGACGACAAGGGGTCTGGCTCAACTGACTTTACTAAGAACGCCAACTTGTTCACCTGGGCTGAGTACGACGATCCCGACCTTCTCGCGTCGTGGGGTCAGCTGAACATAACGATCTATAACTCAAACGAAGAGGCAATCCAAAAGTTGGCCGCGGCAGGCGGCAACAGCGGTTTCGATCTCATTTGCCCGACCGGTGTGTATATCCCGCAGATGGTTCAGGAAGACTTGATTGAGAAACTGGACCTTGACCGAATTCCCAATTTCAAGAACATTGATAAACCGTTCACCGATCAAGATTGGGATCCGGGTAATCAGTACAGCGTGTGCAAAGACTGGGGTACAACGGGATGGATTTACGACACCACGATTGTCAAGTCTGAGGTTGTTACCTGGGCAGATTTCATCACCGCCGCCCAGACCGAAGCCAGCGGGCAGACTTCAGTCTTGGATGTGCCGACCGAGATTTGTGGGATCTATTTCTGGGCCAATGGAATTTCTTGGACAACCGAAGATACCCAACAGTTGGACGATTGTGAGACGTTCCTGCTGGACAACTTCGCTGCACACTTGAAGGCTTTCGATTCCTATCCGGGCATCGCCCTAACTCAGGGCAACTACGCGTTGTCACAGTGTTGGAACGGTGATGCCAGGCAGGGTCTGATCGCGGTGGAGGAAGCAGGAGGAGATCCAAGTCGGTACAAGTGGGCCGTTGGTGCACCGGAGACGGAATTGTGGATGGATAACTGGGTCATTGTCAAGGGAGCCCAAAATGTAGATGCAGCATATGACTTCATCAATTTTATTTTGGATCCCGAAAACTCGCTAAAGGATCTCGCCTTTCACGGCTACAACACAGGTGTGATCGGGATACAGGAAAAGGCGCAAGACTTTCCTTTCAATGACATGATTTTCTTTACCGAAGAAGAAGTTTCACGATTTCGTGCCGGTGCGGTGAATAGCGCCCAAGACCGACTCGTTGATATTTGGAACAAGGTGAGAGCTAAGGCCTCGGCCTAGGCCTAGGAGTTCTCACTCGAAGTAGTGAACCTCTGCCGGCGGTCGCAGTGGTGTGTCAACGCTGCGAATTGGCCAGCCGAGATACATCAGTGAAACGACGTAAGTGTCTGCCCCAAAACCGCAGAATGCAGCCACGTCGTCGTTGGCGCCCTTTGGACAACTAGACCAATAACTGGCCAATCCGATGGCGGTTGCCCCCAGCAAGATGTTTTGAATTCCGGCACACGTCGCATCACGATTTTCGGCGCTGCGCAACGGAGTATCGCCACCATGTGCGCCTACCACAAGAATTGCCGGGGCCCTCAAGTATTTTGTTCGAGTCTTCAACACCTTGTCCGCACTATCGCCAAAGCGAAGCATGGCATCAGCGGCGACATCGCCAAGTCTGGCCCGTGACTCGCCAAAGACCTGAGCGAAGCACCACGGCCACGTTTTCTTGTGATTCGGCGCCCAGGTCGCAAGTGTGCACAGTTGGTCCAGCAATTCGCGCGGCACTTCGCGTTCGAGATCGACGAACATGTTTGTTCGCCGCGCGGCGACGAGAGCGCTGAATTGCTCGAAATTCATCGTCATTTAAATTGGGCTAATTCTTATGTAGCAAGGCGTTTAATCCTCCCCAACTAGCGCTGTTCTGAATCGCTTCAACCGCTCCGCTTTGGCTATTGCGACGGAACAGCATTCCGTCGGCGCCGGACACTTGGCGCGCCTTGACCACGACCCCGTCGGGTAGAAGGACTCGGGTACCGGCCGTGAGGTAGAGCCCGGCCTCGACGACGCAGTCATTGCCGAGGCTGATTCCCAATCCGCTGTTTGCACCAAGCAGACATCGTTGTCCAATTTGAATCTGTTCTTGGCCACCTCCCGAAAGAGTGCCCTGGATGGATGCACCGCCACCGATATCCGAACCATCGCCGACGATAACTCCTGAAGAAATGCGGCCCTCGACCATCGAAGTTCCTAAAGTACCGGCATTAAAGTTGCAAAATCCTTCGTGCATCACGGTGGTTCCACTTGCCAGGTGGGCTCCAAGTCGAACTCGACTTGCATCGGCGATTCGCACGCCGCTGGGAACCACGTAGTCGGTCATCCGCGGAAACTTATCAACTCCGTGGACGGTGAGGTGTTCACCGCGCTTCTTCAGGTTCCATCGCACATCGTCGAGCGCATCCAGAGCGACCGGACCGATAGATGTCCATGCCACATTAGCGAGCAGACCGAAAATGCCTTCCAAATTGACGGACCGTGGTGCAGCCAGGCGATGCGACAACAAGTGCAAACGTAGATACACGTCGCGGGCATCGGCCGGTGCGCTCGACGTGTCGATAACGATGCTCACCGGTACGAGGGCAACTCCGCGTCGATCATCGGTATCAAATTCGAAGGGTGGTCCCGTCGCCGATGTCACTTGATCGCCCCACCCAAGGTGGCGGTAGAACACGTCCAATACCGACCCGTCGGCGGCAACCGTGGAAATTCCGACGCCCCAGGCGGCCGTACCTGTCATGACTACATCACCTCGGGTCGCAAAGTGGGGAAGAGGATCACGTCTTTGATTGAACCGGCTCCGGAGAGCAACATCACCAAGCGATCGATACCAATGCCCAGCCCGGCGGTGGGCGGCATGCCGTATTCGAGGGCTCGCAGGTAATCCTCGTCGACACCGCCCGCTTCGAGATCGCCTGCTTCCTTGGCGCGCTGTTCGCTCTCGAAGCGCCTGCGCTGTTCGATTGGGTCGTTCAACTCGGTGTATCCATTGGCTATTTCACGAGCGCCGACAAAAAGCTCGAAGCGTTCAGTGAGAAATGGGTCATGGCGATCGACGCGCGCAAGTGGTGAAATTTCGACCGGGTGACCGGTCACAAATGTCGGATTCATCAGCGCCGCTTCGGCCTTATCCGCAAAGATTTCTTCGATGATCCGACCAGAACCCCATCGATCTTCGGTTTTGACACCATGATTCGCGGCGACGGTCCGCAATTCACCAGCCGATTGAGACGGGTGAAGCTCAACTCCAACTGCTTCGCTTGCCAAGTCAATCATTCGGACCCGTGGCCACTTCTGGTCAAGATCAAAACTTTGGTTGTCTATTGCTACGACCGATGACCCGGTTGCATCACGGGCGGCGTTCACGATGAGTTCTTCGGTCAAAGCCATGACCTCGGTGTAGTCCGCAAAAGCCTGATAGCTCTCCATCATCGTGAACTCGGGATTGTGTCGAGTGGAAATTCCTTCGTTACGAAATACGCGACCTATTTCATATACGCGCTCCATCCCCCCGACGATCAATCGTTTGAGATGTAATTCCAGTGCCACGCGAAGGTACAACTGCATATCGAGTGTGTTGTGGTGGGTGACGAATGGCCGAGCGTTGGCGCCACCGGACTCCACATGCAAGACGGGTGTCTCGACCTCGACGTAATCGTGGCTGTTGAGTGTGCGCCGGAAACTCGAGATCGTGGCGTGTCGAATCTCAAACGTTCGGCGTGCATCTTCGTTGACGATGAGATCGGCATAGCGCTGTCGATAACGGGTATCAATATCGGTGAGTCCATGCCACTTGTCGGGAAGTGGTCGGATGGCCTTTGACAACAATTGAGCGCCAACAACCTTGATACTCAGTTCGCCTTTACGAGTGGTCATGACCACTCCTTTGACACCAATCCAATCGCCTAAGTCGAAATCATTGATTGCATCGAAGGCTGCGTCACCAACGACCGACTTTGAGACGAACAGCTGAATATGGCCGGAGCGGTCTTGGAGAGTACAGAAAATGAGTTTGCCCTGATCTCGCTTGAGCATGATTCGACCGGCAACGGCGACTTGATCGGTCGTCTCGGTACCGATTTCCAATTGAGCGTGGCGAAGTCGAATGGCATTGAGTGTGTCGGTGCGATCAAAACGGTACGGGTACGGGTTGATGCCGCCATCGCGGAGACCATCGAGTTGCTCTATGCGCCTTACTCGCTCTGCGGCGATTCCACTTATGCTTTGCTGCGACTCGTCGTCGAACTGATTCGTAGTATTCACCGATGTAAAACTAGTCGTGATCGGGGACGACGACGCGATTAGCCAATGACGACGAGGACATCGCCGGCCCCGACAATGTCGCCCGCCTTGACGCTGACCTTCGATACCGTGCCGGACTTTTCGGCGGTGATTTGGTTCTCCATTTTCATTGCCTCAAGTACGACAATCGCATCGCCCACATTCACAACTTGTCCGACGGTGGCGATGACCTTGACGATCGTGCCTTGCATTGGGGCAATTACATCGCCCGAACCGATTGCCGTCCCTGCCGATCCGCCGGCCCGGGGTGATTTTTTTGCCTTGCCTAAGGCACCGGGGACGAAATCTGGTACCCATACCTTTACATCGAAGCGTTTGCCGTTAACTTCCACGACCGTGCTGCGCTCAACAAGCGAAGTGTCACTAGTTGGGGCTTTAACAGCCTGACCTGCACTGGTAGCCGCTCCAATCGATGAAAGATCGAGCGATTCCTCGACCCACTTTGTGCTGTGTTTCACTGCTCGAAAGTCGGGGTGACGCAAGATCGCAAGGTCAGCCGGGATGGTCGTGTGAATCCCCTCGACGGCCATTTCGTCGAGGGCTCGAATGCTGCGCGAAATTGCGGCATCGCGATCATGTCCCCAGACAACTAACTTTCCAACGAGGTTGTCATAGTACTGACTCACCGTGTCGCCAACTTCATACCCGCTGTCGAAGCGCACACCAAATCCATTGGCGATGGAAAGTTTCGAAATCGTCCCGGGGGAAGGTAGAAACTTGCCACCCGCGGGATTTTCTGCATTAATTCGAATTTCGATGGCATGACCACGACGCAGCGCTAACACCTCGCGTTGCGACATTGGAAGTTTCTCACCCGAAGCGACACGAATTTGCCATTCGACCAAATCGATTCCTGTGATGAGCTCGGTGACGGGGTGTTCAACTTGAAGTCTGGTATTCATTTCCAGAAAGAAAAAATTGTCGTCTTGGAAGATGAATTCGACCGTGCCGGCGTTGTAGTAGCCAACTGCCTTGGCCGCCTTGACGGCAGCCGCACCCATTGCCTCCTCGACACCGTCGGGTAGGCCCGGCGCAGGTGCTTCCTCAATCAGTTTTTGGTGACGTCGCTGAGCCGAACAGTCACGAGTTCCTATCCAAACCAAATTGCCATGGGTGTCGCCGACAACTTGCACCTCAATATGTCGCGGCCAGGCAAGATATCGCTCGAGATAAATCTCATCCCGTCCGAAAAAAGCTTTAGATTCGCGTTGCGCCGAATCCATTGCTTCCTGCACATGTTCAGCGTCAAGAACAACCTTCATCCCGCGGCCGCCGCCACCGTAGGCCGCCTTGATCGCAATTGGCCAACCATTGGAATTGCCAAAGTCTCGGATCTCGCCGACACTTGTTACAAATTCCGTCGTGCCCGGAACAATTGGTGCCCCGCCACGGAGCGCGGCTTTTCGAGAAGAAACCTTGTCGCCCATTTCCACAATTGCCTCGGGTGATGGGCCAATGAACTTCACGCCCATGTCGGTGATCGCCTTGGCGAAGTCGGCGTTTTCGCTGAAGAATCCGTAGCCGGGATGCACCGAGTCGGCACCGCTGCGGCGAATGATGTCCAGAATGGCTTGGGTGTTGAGATAACTTTCGGCCGCCGTTTGGCCGCCAAGGGCAAATGCCTCATCGGCTAGCCGCACATGGAGCGAATGTCGGTCCAGTTCGGAATACACGGCAACGGTGGCGATACCCATTTCGCGCGCGGTTCGAATAATGCGGACGGCAATTTCGCCACGATTGGCGATAAGTATTTTCTTTAGCACAAGTCACTATCTTGGCGTAATGACGAGTGCCGACGCCAACTGGCTCAACTGGCCCAATGGTTGGTGGGTTGAGCACGTCGCCGAAACGACAAGTACGAACACCGATCTGTTCGACCGAGCCCAACTCGGCGCACCGACTCACTCTGTCATCGCCGCCGACTTTCAGAGCGCTGGTCGAGGTCGACTCGATCGAACATGGGAGGCCGTGCGTGGAGAGAACCTACTTGTGTCGCTTCTGTTTCGCGACTCACTTCGTCCGCAACATCAGTTCGCCCAAATTGTCGGGTTGGCGGCTGTGCAGGCGTGCCAGCAATTGGCGGGAGTGCTACCCAGTTTGAAATGGCCAAATGACTTGCTCATTGAAGGTAGGAAACTATCCGGATTGTTGGCCGCGGCCGAATCCGATTTCGTCGTCGTTGGAATCGGGATCAATGTCAACTGGGCACCCGAAGATGCGGTAGCGCTGAGTGAATTTGCTAGCGGCACCCGGTTGGACCCGGCAGATCTGTTGCGATTGTTATTGTCGAACATCGACGATATCGAGCAACTCGCCTTCGAAGAACTGCATCGGATGTACGCCTCTTCTCTGACGACAATTGGCTCCGCTGTTCGAGTCGAACGCACTGATCACACTGTGCTAGTCGGGGTTGCCACCGCCGTACATGACGATGGGAGACTGACAGTCGTCGACGAAGGCGGCAAAACCCATCTCATCGATACCGGCGACATTGTGCACTTGCGCACGAAATAGCGCTAGCTCCATAATCGTGACATCGATCCAGATCGACTGACGACTACCGTCAAGAGTGCATGAGTCGACCGTCCGGCAAACTTCGTTCATCGCGCCAGCATCGAACCAGCAATTGGCTGGTAAGTATTGGAGTGGCCGCCAGCGTGGCACTGGCGGGTGCGACGGGGCTGATTGTCGCAACGAACACTCAATTGTCGGCGGTACGAAGAGACGCGAGCGCCGTGGATTCGCTGTCACCGACAAACGAAGAGTTTGAAAACTATCTCCTCGTTGGTTCGGACTCGCGCGAAGGATCCGACCCAACCGATCCGGACTACAACAATGTCGGCGCCGCCGGCGACATTGGCGGCAAGCGCAGCGACACATTGATGGTGATGCACTATGTCAAGAAAACCGGAGGGCTGTCGCTCATTTCAATTCCGCGAGACTTATGGGTTGAGATTGGCAATGGAAGTAAATCGCAGCGCATCAATACGGCTTACCAGATCGGCACCGATGTACTTGTGAGAACGGTTCAGAATGCACTGAGCGTGCCGATCCATCACTACATTGAGATCGATTTCCAGGGTTTCAAGGGGCTTGTCGATGCGGTTGGCGGGGTGACCGTTTGTGTGGATTATCCATCCCGCGATCGTCACACCGGTTTGTTTATGAGGGCCGGGTGCCCGCGACTTGATGGTGTCGAGGCCCTGGCCTTTGCCAGAAGCCGATTCTTTGAATCGAAGATCGACGGCGAGTGGACAATCGACGGTACTTCTGACATTGGACGCACCGCCCGCCAACGAAAATTTGTCACGGCTCTGCTGAAAAGTTCCGTCACACAAGTGGCGGACAACCCATTTACCGCTGGTTCGGTGTTCGCCGGGGCGGTCGATGCGGTTCTCGTTGATGAGACATTGAATTTGCTCAATTTTGGTCGCAAGATGCGTCCGGCCATCGGTGGCAATATCGGCTCGTTTCCGTTACCCGTCTATGGCGACACTGTCGACGGAAATTCCGTGTTGCGTCTGTCGAAGGACGCCAAAGGTGTTCTGGATTTCTTCGCCGGCGTAGGTCCTCGACCGTCAGCCGAAAACGAGCCGACCGGTTAGTTGGTCTTGCCGACGACTTCGACTACGAGGGGTATAAATTCGCTGGCAACGACAGGTCCGGCGATGTGGTTGCCTTGCACGAAGTCGCAACCTAGGAGTCGCAGTCGCCGATTCTGTTCGTCGGAACTCACCCATTCCGCAACGACCGACATGTTCAGGGAGTGGGCGAGTTGAATCACGGAGCGCACGATCGGATCGTCGCTGCCTTGTTGTCCGATGTCACGAACAAACGCGCCGTCAAGTTTTAAGAAATCGGCAGGGAAACTTCGTAGTTGAGAGAGAGACGAATAGCCCGTGCCAAAGTCATCGATCGCCAACTTCACTCCCAATCGCTTCAGTGCATTGAGAGTTCGCATGATGCTTGGATTGTCGTTGAGCAATGTCGACTCTCTAATTTCAAGGGCAAGCTGGTGGGCATCGATTCCGGTTTCGCGCAAGGAAGCCATGACTCGCTCGACGAAGTTTGTATCGGTAAGTTGTCGAGTCGTGACATTGACATGAACGACAATGCCGCGATCTACCGATCCGTCATCGATCCAGCGCTTTGCTTCAGCGCATGCTCGACGGATTACCCAGTCGCCGATCGGACCGATCACTCCAGACTCCTCGGCTAGATCCAGAAATGCCAAGGGTGTAAGGACTCCCTGAGTTGGATGATTCCAGCGCAGCAATGCTTCAGCCCCCGCGACACGAGCAGTGTGGGTCGAAACAATTGGCTGGAACACGAGGAACAGCTGATCGGTGGCGAGAGCACGCTCAAGTTGCGACGAAAGTGAGGCGCGGTCTTTGTTGCTCGCCCGCATTTCGTCACTAAATATCTCGCATCTCCCACGACCGCGTTGCTTGGCTCGGTACATCGCAATGTCGGCATTGCGTAAGAGGGTGACGGCGGCATCCTGGGGGGACTCCTCGACGGCCGCTCCCGGTTTAGCCTGTGCAATTCCAATGCTCACGCTTGCCTGTATCTCGACGCCTTGGACTATCACCGGGTTCGTCACCGACTGACGAATTCGTTCGGCCACATCCATTGCGATGTGTTCATCGCCGAGTCCGTCGCAAAGCACGACGAATTCGTCACCGCCGAGTCTGGCAACCACATCCGAAGGTCGGGTGGCACTTGCCAGTCGTTTGGAGATGCTAATAATCAGTTGATCTCCGACGGCATGACCGATCGTGTCGTTGATTTCCTTGAGCTTGTCCAGGTCGATGAACAAAACCGTGACACCGCGTTTGAGCGTCCGACTTCGCTCAAGTGCCTCGGCAACTTTTCGCAAAAAGAGCACTCGGTTCGGAAGTCCCGTTAATGCGTCGTGCGTCGCTTGACGCGTCAGTTCAACGTGCAGTTGTTTTTCTGCTGTGATGTCCCTGGCAATAGCCGAGTAGTGGGCAATCGTTCCGTCTACGTCGCGGACTATTTGCAAAGTTGTCGACAAGGTACGCATGATTCCATCCGGACTACGAAATCCAATTTCACCTTCCCAGCGATTTGTAGCTGCACTCGAGGTCACTTCGCGGGGAACCTGGTCGCGAATTGCGGCAATGAAGGTTGCGGCAACAGCATCGTTTAGCGGTGAATGGTCGCTTACCCCAATTAACTGTCTCGCACCTTCGTTGCAAAACATGATCGTTCCGCGCGGGTCAAAGACGAGGACAGCGTCTTCGGTCACGTCAAGTAGTCCGACAAGTTGTTCGCTTAGCAGGCGTCGCACTACAGAGTCGGTGGCGTCGTGGGCGGTGCCGACGTAGGCAGTGATTTGTGAGTGAGGACCAATGATTGGCTGCGTCGACAGTTGTACCCAGATCATTTCCCCGTCTGGATTCCACGACCGAAATTCGAATGAAAACGGGGTCCCTGCTTGGCGGGAACGGGTCCAGGCGGACTCCGCCGCCGACCTCTCGGCCGGTAAGGCATTGACCCACGGTGCGACGCCCGTAGTGACCGGGGCATCACCTAGAGCGAGACGCCGAAAGGCGTCGTTGGCACTGGTGAGTCGGGCGTCTAGATCGATCTCAAATACACCAATTGGGAGGGATGCCAGCGAGCGGTCGATCTCTCTATCTTGTCAGGTTAGCAATTGCAATTACAACGTTTCCGCGGTGAACGCAGACTCGGCGACGGCGAGCGCACCGGCGTCAAGTGCTGCCTGCATTGTCACCGCATCGACTCCACCCGCGAGTTCGAGTTGCTGTGCAACTGCGTAAGCGGTCATCAGGTAACTATTGGTTTGTCCAGTCGGTGGGCACGGCGCCGAATACCCGACCGTGCCATCGCTAGACGTGGCCTCAATCGCACCGTTGGGAAGCGTGCCCTCATCAAAGTTGGTCGCGGACACCGGAATGTTGGCCACTGCCCAAAGGATGTCGCCGTTTCCATCCTGGTTAGTAAGCACGAGTCCGAGGGTGACTGTGCCGGTCGGTATCCCGCTGAACAGCAATGGCGGCGAAATGGATTCGCCGGCGCAGGTGTATTTCGCCGAAATCGCCTGTCCCTCAACCCATAGCCCGGTGATTCCAAAAATTGCAATCGGCGGCACCTCGACCGTGGAGGCAATCGTCGTTGGAACCGCAATTGTTTGATCCTGCTCTGGCTTGGGCGTCGACATACTCCGACCATCTGAAGAACATCCGGTTATCAAAATCGCCAGAGCAACAACAAGTGCAATCACACCGACTTTGCTGCGGTGCGAAAAGTTCATCTGAAGAGGATAGGTCTTTGGCAAGTAAACTGCGGTTTGTGAATCAGGCAAACACTCCCTTGCGCGCCAACGATGAACTGTGCCTGCTCACGGTGCATGCTCATCCCGACGACGAGGCATCAAAGGGCGCTCCAACCATGGCTCGCTACAACGCAGAGGGCGTGCGAACGGTGTTGGTTTGTTGCACGGGCGGCGAAGAAGGAGATGTCAATAATCCGGCGCTGAAAGAGCCCGGTCAGGCATTTCACGGGCTCGACCGTGCGGCCGAGCGTGCGCTACTCAGCGAACTTCGACCGCGCGAACTAGCCAAGTCTGCCCAAGTAATTGGTTTTCACAAAGTAATCATGCTTGGTTATCGCGATTCGGGAATGGCCGAAAGTGAAACGAACAGTCATCCCGACTCCTTTCATATGGCTGATCTGGACGAGGCTGTCGGCCGACTCGTACGAGTAATTCGTAGCGAGCGACCGCATGTAATAGTTACCTACGGCGATGAACAAACTGGCTATCCGCACCCAGACCACATCAAGGTGCACGACATCACAATTCTTGCGTTTGATCGTGCCGGGGATGGTGACTGGTACCCGGATGCTGGTGAGCCGTGGCGACCGCTGAAGATGTATTACTCGGCGTGGTCACACAAACGTATTCGGATAGTCCACGAGGCGATGTTGCGTCTGCGCGGCTCGTCCCCATTTGATGAAAATTGGTTTAAGCGACCCGAGGTTGACCATCGCCTTACGACTCGGCTTGAAATCGGCCAATATTATTGGGCAAGGTCCGGGGCCCTGCGTGCCCACGCCACTCAGGTGGATGCCAGCGAGGCATTCTGGTTTGGACTGAGCGACGAAGAACTTGCAGAGGTCTATCCGTTTGAAGACTGGATCTTGGCCAAGTCGCTGGTTCCCTCGACCCCGCTCGCCGAAGGAGAGTACGAAGATGATTTCTTCGCCGGTATTCGTGCTGGGAGCGTTCATTAGATGACCAGCGTTCAGTACCGCGTGAAATTTGCCAAGGATGACGAGGTCGTGCGTGGCCCCGATGGCGCCGATGTTGTCCTGTCGTGCAATTCTCATGATGCAACCACCGATCCGACCGTCGCTTACATGCAGGGCCGGCTCAAGGTTGTCGGGAGTTCCGGCGCGCTATTTGAGGTATTGGCAAATGGCGAGGCCGCTACCGCACTCAGCGCCCTCGCATCGCGGTCCTGAGTTCGCGATATCCAATCAATTCGGCCCCGCTATCGGCAATTGCCGATCGAACGTCTGGGTTGGTCACCATTAGTTTGTAATCATCGATCCAGCCGAGCGCGACATCACCGAGCGCGCGAATCTCCGGAGTATCAATGCAGGGTTGAACATGTACTTCGGTGACTCCGGGTCGCAGTGTTGCCAGCGAAGCGAGCACCCGCTCGCGGCTTCCTTCCCGCCAATCGTGATTGAAAAAATCAGGAAATAATACACCCGCATCGCCAGCCAATTGCCGAAAGCGAAAACCAATTTGTTCCTCGCTGATACTCGAAGGCAGTCGAATTGGTAATTGAAATTCGATAGCCAGTTCAAGGTACACATCAAAGAATTCGGGTCGCAGAGTT
>CAYGOJ010000029.1:14519-16546 GCA_964351545.1 uncultured Acidimicrobium sp. | reverse complement strand
GATCATCTGAAATGTATGCGAGAGCACATCGATTCAATAGGTCGCTCTCGCCTAGCGATTCCTTTGCCCGCATCCATGCGCCGAACCGACCCGAACCATCGCGATGCTGACCTTCAAGCGCATCAAGGTTTACTTCGCGACGCTCCAACAGAGTGATATGAGACGACTCTTCGATGGTCTCGGGATCGGGTAAGTTTCGCTGAAACCTGACCGTCGTGACATCGTCGGAATTCTCGTGTCGCTGGAAAGATGACTCAAGGTTGAGGATTGCATTGCCGCCTTGTTTGGCGACCACTCGACGCGTGGTAAAGCTCCTGCCGTCGCGAATTCGGTCGACCTCGTATTGAACGGGCTGTTGGTGATCCCCTCGACGAATGAAATAGGCCCGAATTGAGTGCGGGACCATATCGTCATCCACCGTGAGTGCCGCCGCACGTAAAGCCTGGGCGACAATATGACCACCGTAAAGACCGCCCCAAGGATATTCACGACCTTCGCCGACATAAACGTCTTTATCTTTTGCCGCAAGATCTAATAGGTGGCCAAGATTCATCCCACCATTATTCATTATTGCCGCATCTGACCGCGGTCTATTTCGATTCTCGAGGTTGCGAGCGCATCGACGTCGTTGCCGTCATGAGAAACCAGAACACAGGCCCCTTTAAACGATGACAGAAAGACGGCCAGATCGGCGCGAATTGTCTTTCGTGTTTCGACATCGATTCCGCTAAACGGTTCGTCAAGAAGTAACACCGCAGGATCACCGACTATCGCACGGGCCACCGCCACTTTCTGTTGCTCTCCGCCGGACAGTTGTGACGGACGAGATTCTGCGTACCGTTCAAGATTGAAACGATGCAGATGCACTTCAACTCTTTCCACTATTTGGGAGGACGGCATTCCCCTGGCACGCATCGGAAATGCAATATTTTCGCGCACGCTCAAGTGATCAAACAGGGCCGGTTGCTGAAACACCATGCCAATCCCACGATTCTCCGGCGACGTCCAAAGTGACGCCGCTGGTTCATCCCACGCCGAGCCATCACAGAAGATTGAACCAGCTTCGAGGCCGATGAATCCGGCTATGCACCGCAACCAGGACGTCTTACCTGCTCCGTTTGGGCCGACCACTCCGACCACTTCGCCGGTGCCAACCTCTAGATCGATTTCGACGCGCATTTCCCCGATGTGCGTTGACCCGTGGGCGACTAATTTCACCATGAGCCACCTCGCACTACCGCTGTAACCCAACGATCTCGAAGCAATACCAAGACTGTTAAGGAAATAGCGACGAGGACAAGGCTCAACATGATTGCTTCACCGCGATTTCGCTCGAGCGCTAGGAACACGGCCGACGGCACCGTTTGGGTTCTGCCTTGAAGATTCCCGGCAAATGTGATTGTGGCGCCGAACTCACCGAGGGCACGAGCCCACGCAAGCACAACACCAGCAATCACCGCCGGTCGAATACTTGGCAGAATTACCCGGCGAAACGAATACCAACTCGTTGCGCCATGAACCCGAGCCGATTCATCGAACACCGGATCAAGTTGGCGAAGGGCGGCATCCACGGTGAGGATCAAAAAAGGCAGGGCCACAAATGTTTCCGCAATCACCACCGCCACCACGGTGAATGGAATTTGAATTCCCCACCACTCAAAGAGAACCTGTCCAACCACTCCCCTTCGTCCAAGCGCGGCAATGAGAGCCACCCCACTGACAACCGGCGGAAGCACCATCGACAAGGTGCACAGTGCCCGAAGTACCGACTTTCCGGGAAGCGAAGAATAGGCGAGAACCCATGCACATGGAATTCCGATAACGATGCACAGCGCAGTGGCGATTACCGAACACAGGATTGACAGTTTGAAAGCATCGTGCACGACATTGGACGACAGAATGTCGGCCAAATCGCGCCACGGAGCACGAATCGCAAGTGAGAGCAAAGGTACGAAAAACAACGCCAAGGCGATGCTCGCCAGCGCCCAAATCAACTTCGGAATCCGAGATTGCTTAGTCATGTGCTG
>CAYGOJ010000029.1:0-14509 GCA_964351545.1 uncultured Acidimicrobium sp. | reverse complement strand
GCCGGGGAAAAACCGTACCTGCGCAATACCTTTTGACCAGATTCCGACAGCACAAATTTGACCCACAACGCTGCACCTTGATGCGGCGACCCTCGGCGTGTCACCGCGATCGGATAGAGAACCTCGACATTGGCCTCCGTTGGTAAATCGATCCCAACCGCGGCCGTGCCCACGCCAACTACATCAGAGACGTACACAATTCCAGCGTCGGCTTCACCTCCGACTACCTTCGACACGACGCTTGCTGCATTCGGTTCGTAACTCGCGGGAAAAACCGTCACTTTGGCAGCCGTCAATACCTCGGCCGTGTACTTGCCCAATGGGACGTCGGCGGCGGCGAGCACGACCACGACATCGCGACTCGATAAATCGGCGAGGGAATGAATTCGACCTGTCGCCGACGGCGATACAAGAATTTGCAGGCGGTTCGCCGTAAACATCAACGGAGTTCCATCAATTTCGTCGCTGAACTCGAGCAACTCCATCTTGCTCGTGTCTGCTGACGCAAAAACATCTGCCGGGGCACCATCAGCGATCTGATGCGCTAACTGAGTCGATGAATCGAAGGAAAAAATGAGATTGTATTCAGGATAGGAACGCATGAATTCGGAGCCAAGTTCTCCGAAAGCCCCTTGCAGTGAAGATGCGGCGAACACAGTCACAGTCTGCTCGCTCGTTTGGGCACAACTAGCTGTGGCCAGCAAGCAACTAAAAGCCACAACCAATCGCTTCAAGACCGTCTCCATTTCATGATTCTCGCGGAAGTCAGAATGTAGTCACTTATTGACTACACTTCAAATTATCGTCTAGATTGATGAAATGGTTAAGGATGAATTGTCGCTTGCCGACTACGTTTGTCTTGCATTGATCGCCAACGGTGGGCAACACGGTTGGGCCGTATTCCAACAACTCAAACCGGAAACACCGCTTGGTCGCATTTGGACTCTCAGTCGTGCCCTTACCTACCGGTCGATAGAACGCCTCATCGAGTTGAAATTAGTTCGGCGGAGCGGATTTGCGGCCGGAAAAGGTGCAGATCGGCGACTGATTCATGCCACGGCGACCGGACGACTTGTGGTTGGCAAATGGTTGGAGACTCCTGTCGATCACCTGCGCGATGTGCGAACGGAACTGTTGCTGAAATTGGAACTGCGCGCTCAGGCACGGAGATCAAATGTGGCGTTCATCCGTCGACAGCAAAAGGTATTTGCCCCAGTCATCGCATCGCTTGCCATCACTGCGCGATCTAGCAAGGTTCCCGTTGATCTCTGGCGAAGTGAATCCGCGAGGTCAGTTAAAGCATTTCTGGACAAACTGGTGCCAAACTTAAATTAGGAAATGTTTAGGACAATTAGTACTAGTTCTAAACTATGACTCTCGATTTCGAAGGAACCTGGCAGGGATGCTTCAAATTCAAAGACGGCCGTTCTCCCCGCTTCGACTTCGCCGCTACCGAGGTCATAGCCATGCAGGTGATACTCATCTGCGGCGTCGGGGTTTGTCAGTGTCACCCTGACCACTGCACCCAATGGCACCTCCTCGACTCGATCGGCTCCCGAATCAATTCCCACCGAGACACTGATTTCGACCAGATCTAAAGGAACTGAGTTCGCCAAGCTTGTTGTCGTCGATGAGGTGGCGCTTCCGCACGCTGCACAAAGCGCAGTTGCAGCCGCTAACGCGAAAAGGCGCGCCAAAATTTTCAAGTTCCGAATTCGAAACCAAGGTCGGGTGCGGTGAGCATAGGAATGTACGGAATTTCCGCCTGAGCGGCCAACGCCGCACAAGTACCACCGCGATCCACGATTACGGTGATCAACACCGGCTCGGCACCAAACTCTCGGACGACCTCCACCGCTTCTAACAATGAGGTACCCCGGGTAACGGTGTCCTCGACGATGACGACACGATCACCCCGTTGTAATGCGCCTGCAACTCGCCCCTTTACCCCATGATCCTTTGCTTCTTTGCGCACACTAAAACTACGCAAGAGACGCCCGCGAGTTGCGGCGACCGCGGCGACACCGAAGGCAACCGGATCCGAACCCATGGTTAATCCACCGATCGCGTCCACATCTTTTGGAAATAACGAGAGCGCGAGATCGGCGACAAGCAAGATTCCATCCGGCCGACACGCGGTCTGTTTGGTATCTAGGAACCACGAACTCGTACGCCCTGACTTGAGTACGAATTCGCCCGTTTTTAACGAATACCTGAGAACATGGCTGCGCAGAGCGTCACGGTTGGGCTCAAGTGGTGGAAGTGTCATGAAGGAACGGCATCAAGCGCATCGACGGTCCTTGATGCGTGGTGAATTGCGCGTTGAACATCGAAAGCGTCATCTAATTGAGCATTGGACAGCTTGACTCGCTGATCATCTATGAGTACTTGACGAAATGACATTTGCTTGTCCCATGCTTGTGCAGTATCGCTTTGGACGATGCGGTAAGCGTCTTCCCTCGACATTCCAGAATGGACAAGAGCAAGAAGTACTGGTTGCGAAAAAACTAGGCCAAAACTTGAATCCAAATTCTTCCCCATTCGTTCAGCGTCGACCTCGAGATCAGCGAGCAGCCCGGTGAGTCGCCGCACCACGTAATAGGCAAGCAGTGACGAATCTGGCAGCACGATGCGTTCAGCCGACGAATGCGAGATATCGCGCTCATGCCACAGGGCCACATTTTGCAGACCTGTCTGCAGATTTCCACGTAGGACGCGAGAAAGACCTGTCAGGGTCTCCGCCGAGATCGGATTGCGCTTGTGCGGCATCGCCGAACTTCCCTTTTGTCCGCTTTTGAATCCTTCGCGAACTTCGGCAACTTCGGTGCGTTGCAAATGTCGCAATTCAACCGCAATCGACTCGATAGTCGTGCCAATCGACGCACACGCCCATAGATACTCCGCGTGTCGATCGCGAGCAATAACTTGTGTGGAAGGAACGGCAACTAGGGAGAGGGCATCGGCCACAAACTGCTCTACCGCCGGATCGATGTTTGAATATGTACCAACCGCTCCTGACAATTTGCACACCGCAATGGCTTTGTGCGCCAGACCCATCCGCTGACGATCTCTGTCAAGCTGAAGTGCCCACAGCGCCACCTTGGCACCAAAAGTGGTTGGCTCGGCATGAATGCCATGAGTTCGACCGATCATGACGGTAGCGCGATGGGTTCGGGCAAGCGTGATCACGGTTGAAATGAGTTCGTCAAGCGCCTGCAAGATCAGATCGGATGCGTCCCGCAACATCCAGCACCAAGCCGTGTCCACGACATCGGAGCTTGTGAGTCCATGATGAATCCATGCTCCTGCCGGTAAACCGATTCGCTGTTGGACGACATCAACGAAGGCAGCCATGTCGTGGGCAGTGATTATCTCGCGCTCGGCAACTTCGGCAACAAATGCAGAATCAATTTTGGGTGCCCTCGACCGACACTCGACCGCATCACTCTGGGAAATAACACCTATAGCGGCCTGTGCTTCCGTAGCCAATAATTCGATTTCTAAATAGCGACTCATGCGAGATTCGTCGGTGAAAATTGCCGCCATCTCCGGAAGCGAGTATCGCTCGATCATGAGCGCACCACGCAGTCATCCCGCTCCGGTCCAACTCCCACAATTCGAACCGGAACCTGAATCTCCTTTTCAATGCGCAACACCATTTCTTGCGCTGTCTGAGGCAGCTCATCGAACGTCTTGATTCCTCGCAGGGGCTGATTCCATCCAGGCATATCGACATAGACCGGTTCGACCAAACCAAGCAACTCAATGTCATCTGGATAACCCGTCAACGGAACTCCGTTTATGGAGTACTCAACACACAGGCGAACGGTGTCGAATGCATCCAAGACATCCAGCTTTGTCAGAGCAACCTCGGTCAATGAGTTGACTCGCACCGCATGTCGCAACATCACTAAATCCAACCATCCTGGACGGCGACGACGGCCAGTCACGGTTCCAAACTCCTGCCCAATTTCGACGATTGCGTCACCGGTTTCATCGGTTAGTTCCGTGGGAAACGGACCGCTTCCCACTCGAGTTGTGTAGGCCTTCGTAATTCCGATGACGCGATCGATATGTCGCGGACCCAGTCCGGAACCAATACAGGCGCCGCCCGATGTTGGGTTGGAGGAAGTAACAAACGGATACGTGCCGTGATCCAGGTCCAAAAAGGTTGCCTGGGCACCTTCGAGAAGAATGTGGGCACCCTGTTCACGGGCTTCGTGCAAAAGGTTCACTGTGTCGGCAACGTATGGTGCAAGTCGTTGAGCCAATTCACTGAACTGACAGACGATGGCCTCGACATCGAGCGACGGGCCCCCAATCGTCGCTAAGAGATCCCGTTCACGCTCGGCGCGTTGGCGCAGTGCGGCGGCAAACCGCTCGGGATGACGCACTTCGCCAACTCGAATGCCCACCCGAAGTGCCTTGTCGGCATAGGCCGGACCGATACCTTTGAGCGTGGTACCGATCTTGTTGTCGCCTCGTGCGGTTTCGGTGATGAGGTCGTGGGCTTGGTGCCACGGGAAAATGAGTTGGGCGAGACTTGACACCTTAAGTCTCGAACAGGAGATCCCTCGACGCTCAAGTTCGTCAATTTCAGCGAACAGGGTCGGCAGGTCAACAACGACGCCATTGCCGATTACCGGTGTGACATGGTCGTACAGAACACCGCTTGGCACCAGTTGCAAGGCGTAACGCTGGTCACCCACAACAACCGTGTGCCCGGCATTATGTCCACCCTGGTAACGAACGACGTACTCATGAGATCGAGCCAGTAGATCAATGACTTTTGCTTTGCCCTCATCACCCCATTGGGTTCCAACGACGACTGCGATGGGCATGCAACGCTCCTAAATTGTGGAGAACGTATTGAGAGTCTAGTCGCCTGGTCGAACCTGCAACTCATTGTCGACAACATCAACGAAGATGCCACCACCTTCGCCAACTTTTCCTTCAAGGATGAAGATTGCGGTGGGGTCGGCGATTGACTTTTGAATCAGTCGCTTGAGTGGTCGGGCACCGAAATCTGGGTCGTAGCCGCGTTCGGCAAGTAATGAACGCGCCGCCGGTGTGACGGCAAGGCTTAGTCGACGATCAGCCATCCGATCAATGAGGTGCTGCAACTGCACTTCGACAATTGCTCCCAGATCTTTGTGTGTTAGCGAACGGAAGCGAACAATGTCATCGATGCGATTAACAAACTCCGGCTTGAAGTAGTCGATTGGTTCACCTGGCAAGTTACTGGTCATGATTAACACCACATTGGTGAAATCAACCGTTCGTCCCTGTCCGTCGGTCAATCGGCCGTCGTCGAGCACTTGCAGCAAAATATTGAATACCTCACCGTGCGCCTTTTCAATTTCATCCAGGAGCACCACGCTGTACGGACGACGACGCACCGCTTCGGTGAGTTGTCCGCCTTCGTCGTATCCGACATATCCGGGAGGTGCTCCGATTAATCGACTAACGGAAAACTTCTCCATGTATTCAGCCATGTCGATGCGCACCATTGCCCTCTCATCATCAAATAGAAATTCTGCCAATGCGCGTGCGAGTTCGGTCTTGCCGACACCAGTCGGACCCAAAAACATGAACGAACCGATCGGACGGTGAGGATCAGACAATCCGGCGCGACTTCGCCGGATTGCATTGGCAACCGCTGTCACTGCGTGATCTTGACCGATCACCCTGCGATGAAGCAGAGATTCGAGGTGGACAAGTTTGTTCATCTCGCCTTCAATTAATCGACTAACCGGAACTCCAGTCCACTTCGAGACGACCTCGGCGATATCTTCGGAGTCCACTTCCTCCTTGAGCATCCGGGTGGTGCTCTGAAGAACGTCAAGTTGCTCGGTTGCCTCATGTATTCGACGTTCGACTTCAGGTATGCGTCCGTAGCGGATTTCTGCGGCCTTTTCTAGATCTACCTCACGATCAACCTGCAGGCGCAGCGACTCGAGTTCCTCTTTGAGGGTTCGAATCGCACCAATGGCTTGACGTTCGGCGTCCCAATGCTGTTTCATTTGAATGCTCTGAGTGAGCAACTCGCCCAGCTCACTGTTCAACGCAGCGAGACGATCCCGAGACACGGCATCGGTTTCTTTGTCAAGGGCGACGCGCTCAATTTCGAGTTGCAAGATACGACGATCAACAATGTCAATTTCTGTCGGAAGTGAGTCGATCTCAATTCGCAACTTGCTTGCCGCCTCATCCATTAGGTCGATGGCTTTATCGGGAAGAAATCGATTTGGTAGATACCGATGGGAAAGAACGGCGGCACTTACAAGTGCGGTGTCTTGAATTCGCACTCCATGGTGAACCTCGTATCGCTCCTTTAATCCGCGAAGAATTGCAATGGTGTCTTCGACAGATGGCTCACCAACATAAACTTGCTGGAATCGGCGCTCAAGTGCGGCGTCCTTTTCGACATACTTGCGGTATTCATTGAGGGTTGTTGCCCCGATCATCCTTAATTCGCCACGAGCGAGCATCGGTTTAATCATGTTTCCGGCATCGATGGCCCCTTCGGCGCCACCGGCGCCGACCAGAGTATGAATCTCGTCCACAAATGTGATGACATCACCTTGCGCATCGGTGATTTCCTTCAGCACTGCCTTTAGTCGCTCTTCGAATTCTCCGCGGTATTTTGCTCCCGCAAGCATCGAGCCGATATCTAACGAAACGAGTCGTTTATTTTTCAAACCTTCCGGAACATCGCCGCTGGCAATGCGGCGCGCAAGTCCTTCAACTATGGCCGTTTTGCCAACTCCGGGCTCGCCAATGAGCACAGGGTTGTTTTTTGTACGACGAGAGAGAACCTGGATCACCCGACGAATTTCCTCGTCCCGACCAATGACGGGATCAATCTTTCCGTCGCGTGCACGGGCGGTGAGATCTTGGCCATACTTCTCGAGTGCTTGGAATTGACCCTCCGGATCCGGCGAGGTGACCCGATGTGATCCGCGCACCTCGCGCAATGCTTGCAACATCTCTTCCACACCGATCCCCACTCGCTGGTTCATCGCAATGAGTAGGTGCTCGACGGAAAGATAGTCATCGCGCAGATCTCCGCGGAGTTGATCGGCGTTAGTGAAAATATTTGCCAACTCACGACTCATACGTGGTTCATTTCCGCCTTGAACCCGCGGGAACTTGCTGACGATTTCATCGGCGCGATCTCTCAGCATCGTGATCGCCACCCCTAACTTGGCGAGTAGGGCCGGAATAATGGTGTCAACTTGCCGAGTCAACGAGCCCATGACATGGTCGGGAGTGAGTTCCGGATTGCCGCTGGCCAGCGCAGACTGCATTGCCTCGGCGATGACCTCGTTTGTCTTGGTCGTCCATTTCTTTGGGTCGAGGGCCACGGCTAGGTCTCCTCGCTGAAGATGCTGGGACGCCGGCCAAATAGCGTCACCGCCTGGCGAAGCGGGACGAGTTCATGGCGACCACGACGATGTGTGACCGAATTGAGATGGTCAAGTTCTGCCTGCAGTCGAACGGATTCATCTTGTAATTTTCGCACTTGTTCCTCAAGCTCCATCACTTGGCGAATTCCTTCTAGATTCATCCCCACCGCGGTGAGTTCTGCGATTCGTAACAGGCATTGAATATCGGCTTCGCTGTAGCGTCGGTTGCCACCTGATGTTCGGGATGGCCGAATCAATCCGCGTCGCTCATATATACGTAGCGTTTGC
Source organism: uncultured Acidimicrobium sp. (assembly GCA_964351545.1). Classification (GTDB taxonomy): domain Bacteria; phylum Actinomycetota; class Acidimicrobiia; order Acidimicrobiales; family Ilumatobacteraceae; genus UBA3006. The sequence continues at coordinate 6,812 of CAYGOJ010000029.1, read as the reverse complement.
GGATGCAATCCAGCCAACTCGGCCGCAACTGAAATTACATACACGGCGAGATGTTCGCGTTCCATCGATCAACTCCTATTTTTTGATATCGCGTGTGAGTTTTTCGCGAGGCGACTGAGACAGTGATTGGGCCATTTGCACCACAGCTGATTTCTGATCGGTGGTCAACTTGTTGGGTACGACGACATCCACGGTGACGATTAGGTCGCCGTGTGATTTATTGACCTGAATTCCCTTGCCCTTTACCCTGTGGCGTGAACCTGACTGTGTTCCGGGCTTCAGGCGCAAGGTCACTGGCACGCCCTGGAGGGTCGGCACCTCGATATCGGCCCCTAATGCTGCCTCCGAAAAAGTGATCGGAAGTCGGGTCGTCAGATGCGTACCTTCTCGACCGAACACGGGATGAGGAGTCACCCGACAAACGACGAAGAGATCGCCATGTGGACCACCTCCGCGCCCTGGGGCACCTCGACTTTTGATTCGGATTCGTTGACCATCGTCGACCCCGGCCGGAATTCGTACGTTCACTTCGCGGTCGCGCATCTCTACTCCCGAGCCTTTGCAGGTAGGACACGGATGCTCGATGACGACACCGCGGCCGTTACATCGTGGACACGGTGAAGAAAATGCAAAGACACCCTGATTGTCATCAACGACGCCACGTCCCTTGCATTGCGGGCAACGCAGTGGTTTTGTCCCCACGCGAGCACCACTGCCCGAACAAGTTGAGCACTCGGCTTCCGATGTGAGGTGCAATGTGGTTGTTAGGCCATGCACCGCATCGGCGAAATCCAACGTCAGCGCGGCTTCAAGGTCTGCGCCGCGCTGCGGACTATTTGCTCTTCGCTGTCCGCTTCGCCCCCCAAACATCTGACCAAACAAGTCGCCCATTCCGGAGCCCGACATGTCTCCCATATCAAAGCGAAATGAACCAGACCCGTTGGAATCGGGGGCTCCGTACGCTGCCGGTCCAAGGCGTCGGACTTCATCGTATTCTTTGCGCCGTTCGTCGTCACTTAGTACGTCATAGGCGGCAGAAATTTCCTTGAATTTGTTTTCGGCCGATGCGTTATTCGGATTTGTGTCAGGGTGAAACTGTCGCGCAAGTTTTCGATACGCCTTGGTGATCTCTTTGTCAGACGAGCGCTGCGTGACGCCGAGTATCGCGTAATAGTCCTTTTCAAACCACTCGCGTTGCACAATTACCCTCTGACCTTGACCATCGCCGCCCGCAACACACGACCCTTCCATCGATATCCGGTTCGAAAGACCTCGGTGATGACTGCTTCGCCACCATCGCCCTCTTCGTGAACGACCGCTTCTGCGGCCACCGGGTCGAAGACCGTGCCTTTCAAGTCAAGTACTTCAAGACCTTGCTTTTGCAGAACTCCGAGAAGCAGCGACCACACGGGCTCGACTCCCTCGATTCCATGTTCGACCGCTGCCTCACACGCATCAAGCACAGGAAGTAACTCTTCGATGATTCGTCCACCCGAGCGCTCTACTTCGGCACTGACTTGAGCCGACACTCGTTTCCGATAGTTCTCAAAATCAGCCTGAACTCGGAGTGCGATGTCTTTGAATTCGTCGCGTTCCTTTACAACTTCGTCAATGTTGAGTTCACTAAGAACTGACTCAACTTGTTCATCAAGATCGAATGTGGATTCATCAAATTCGAATTCATTCATCTGCTCATCCATGATGAAGTTGTCACTTCTCGCTATTTTTCGTCGACAATTTCAGCGTCTACGATGTCGGCGTCATTCGATGCTGATGCGCCTTGACCAGTTGCCGAAGTACCCGCCGCATTCGTGTCTTGGGCGGCTGCCTCGTAAAGCTTTTGACTGAATCCTTGACTGGCAGTCATAAGTTTTTCGGTGGCGCCCTTGATCGTTTCGATTTCGGAACCTTGCAAAGCAGTGCGAAGTTCACCCAACGGTCCCTCTACCGCTGCGCGTTCCTCTGCGGAAACCTTCTCGCCTTGTTCACGCAAGACCTTTTCAGTTTGATAGACGAGCGAGTCTGCGTTATTGCGAACCTCGGCCTCTTCTCGGCGTTGGCGATCTTCTTCCGCATGGGCTTCGGCGTCCTTGACCATCGTGTTGATGTCATCCTTTGACAACGATGATTGCCCGGTTATTGTCATCGACTGTTCCTTCGAAGTTGCTCGATCCTTCGCAGACACATGCACAATTCCGTTGGCATCAATATCGAACGTCACTTCAATTTGGGGAACGCCGCGAGGTGCCGGCGGAAGGTCGACAAGTTGAAATTTTCCAAGCGTCTTGTTGTAATTGGCCATTTCTCGTTCGCCTTGCAAAACATGAATTTCCACTGATGGTTGCATGTCGTCGGCGGTTGTAAACACTTCGGTTCGTCTGGTCGGTATGGTCGTGTTGCGCTCGATCAACTTCGTCATGACGCCGCCCTTGGTTTCAATTCCGAGAGATAGCGGGGTGACATCGAGCAACAAGATGTCCTTGACGTCGCCACGCAATACGCCCGCCTGAACCGCTGCTCCGATGGCGACTACTTCATCGGGATTGACGGAGCGGTTTGGCTCTTTACCCGTCAAACCTTGTACGAGTTCTTGCACCGCTGGCATTCGAGTTGATCCGCCAACCAATATGACGTGACTGAGTTGACCCTTTGACATCCCAGCATCAGAGATTGCCTGCTCAAATGGCTTGCGACAGCGCTCGATGAGGTCAGCCGTCATTTCCTGAAACTTTGCTCGCGTGAGTGTCTCATCCATGTGCAACGGACCTTCTGAGGTTGCCGTGATAAAGGGAAGATTTATTTGAGTTTGCTGAGTCTGAGACAACTCAATCTTGGCCTTTTCCGCCGCCTCTTTCAGTCGCTGAGTCGCCATTCGATCGGTCGCCAAGTCAATGCCATGGGCCGACTTGAATTGCTGTACCAACCAGTCAATAACCCTTTGGTCCCAGTCGTCACCACCTAGGTGAGTGTCACCATGGGTGCTCTTGACTTCGAAAACGCCGTCACCAATTTCAAGCACGCTGACGTCAAAGGTTCCGCCTCCGAGGTCGAATACCAAAATGGTTTCATCATCACTGCCTTTGTCAAGTCCGTACGCGAGCGCCGCGGCCGTCGGCTCATTGATAATCCGCAATACCTCAAGACCGGCTATCTGTCCGGCTTCTTTCGTGGCTGTGCGCTGGGCGTCATCAAAGTACGCCGGCACCGTAATCACCGCTTGGGTCACGGTGTCACCTAAATAAGCTTCTGCATCCCGCTTTAACTTCATCAACGTTCGCGCACTTATCTCTTGAGGGGTGTAGCGCTTGCCATCGATGTCGTCCGACTTCCAACCTTCGCCCATGTGGCGTTTGATACTTCGAAATGTGCGATCGGGGTTAGTGATTGCCTGACGCTTGGCTACTTCGCCAACGAGAACTTCGCCAGCTTTGGAAAACGCAACCACCGATGGGGTTGTGCGTGCACCTTCGGAGTTGGGGATCACAATTGGCTCACCCGCCTCCAGAACTGCAACGACTGAGTTCGTGGTTCCGAGGTCAATTCCTACTGCTCTGGCCATGTCTTGTTCCTTTGTTGAAATGTTTGAACGATTCAGATTGCGGTGATCATCATACGCCCGCCCCAATTACCTAACAACCCAGAACTAAGAAAACCTAAGTCGATATGACTCAAGTAGGTCGCAATACCTGTGAGAAGGCTGGTCAACTATTGTTTGGGCATGGAATATAGGCGATGACCGGCTCTTTGGTGCTGCTCCGGCATGGACAAAGTACCTGGAACGAGCTCAACATATTTACTGGCTGGCACGACGTCCCACTCAGTGCCACCGGAGTCGAAGAGGCGCGCCAGGCCGGAAGAACCATGCACGAAGCTGGGTTGCACTTTGATGCCGGCCACACGAGCCTGCTCAGCCGAGCCATTGAAACGTCTCGGTTGGCCCTCCATGAACTTGGTCAAGATGACCTGGAAGTGAGGCGTGATTGGCGCCTAAACGAGCGTCATTACGGGTCGCTACAGGGACTCAATAAGAAGGGTGTTACCGCACTATACGGAGAAGCACAGACCGAGATTTGGCGACGAAGTTTTGATGTCGCTCCTCCGCCGATCGAGATATCCAATCCAGAACATCCGTCCAACGACCCGCAGTACATCGAACTCATCGGTGAGGGGTTTGATCCGGCGCTGCTTCCAGCAACCGAATGCCTTCGGGATGTACTGGCCAGAGTGGTCCCCTTCTTCGAGGAAATCGTGGCCCCCCAATTGGCCGACAATCTCAATGTGCTCGTCACGGGCCACGGAAATTCATTGCGCGCACTATTCATGCATTTGGATGGGGTTTCACCAACCGATATCGCCAAAGTGAATATTCCGACGGGCGTGCCTCGGCTGTACACATTCGACTCAAATCGCGCCATCAGCACGGTGGAGTATCTCGGCGATCCCAAAAAAATTGCAGCCGCGACACACAACGTTTCTCGGCAATCATCCCCGTAGCGAGACAGAGTCGCGAACTGACGCCGACCCCGTCGAACCAACTAGCGTTATCGCGTCATGGACACCGAACAAATCGCCACCTTGACGGCTAAGAAACGCCTCAGGCCGTATCAAATTTCCGTCGCTCTTGGGATTGGAATCGGCACTTTCACCATAATTTCTGGCGTAATCCCGCAATTCACCAAGTGGGAGAGCGACTCGACTGTGCACCGAACAGTTTTTGGCGGCATCCCTGGTGCACTTCAAGTGGCTTTCTACTCGGTGATTCCAATGCTGCTCGTCTGGGGTTCATTTCGTTTTGCAGATCGGGTTCGCAACTGGGAACGAGGGGCACCAGATAATCGCAGGACGACTAGGAAGAATGTCAAGCGCCGTTTGGCAGACTTTAGAGCCGGTGTTTATATGCGAACCCTGTTGAGAGACAGTGCCGCCGGTCTGATGCACTCAATGATGTACTTCGGCTTCCTTGTCTTACTCGGAGTGACAACTGTGCTTGAAATCGACCATCAGTTGCCACCGGCGCTCAAGTTTCTCCACGGTGACGTGTATCGCGGCTATGCCCTGGTAGGAGACGGGGCCGGTCTGGTCTTCGTGAGCGGGGTGATCTGGGCGATTCTGCGACGCTATGTCCAACGCCCATATCGAATTCGGATCAAGACAAAAGCCGAGCACGCGGTCATTCTGGGGGTCCTGCTGGCAATTGGAGTTACTGGATTTGGTGCGGAGGCGTTTCGAATTGCCGAAGGTCAGGCAGCGGGACTCAACCTTGACTACGAAAAATGGAGCTTTATCGGTTATCCGCTGGCGCAGTTGGTGAATTCGTCCCAAGCATCCACTTTGGCAACATGGCATCAGGCGTGGTGGATCGCCCATGTGTTGGCGTTTGTCGCATTTCTAGCAATTTTGCCGATCACTATGTTGCGGCATATGTTCACTTCCCCTTTGAACATGTATCTCAAAGATCGGCAGCGACCCAAGGGGGCGATGCGACCAATGCCAAATCTCAGCGAGACTTCGCTTGAGTCATTTGGTGCTCATGTCGTGGAAGATTTTACTTGGAAACAACTGCTCGACTTGGATGCGTGCACCATGTGCGGACGATGCACAAGTGTTTGTCCGGCTCATGCCACCGGCAAACCGCTGGATCCGCGAGAAATAATATTGAAGAGCGGAGAGGTGATGGCGGCGACCGCGGCTCATGCACCGGGCGGCAAGGTGTCACCGCCAATCGGTGTTGACTCTCAAATTACGGTCTCGGCTAACTCGTTGTTTGAACGCATCACCGCCGACGAAATTTGGGCCTGCACAAGTTGCCGGGCATGCGACGAGATTTGTCCGGTGCACATTGAAATTCTCGACAAAATTCTCGACATGCGCCGCTACCTCACGCTCATGGAAAGCGATTTCCCGGCCGAACTGGGTACCGCATACCGGGCGATGGAAAACCAGGGCAACCCGTGGGGAATGAATCAAGGCGAGCGGGGAGATTGGGCCAAAGACCTGGACGTCACGGTGCTCGATCCGGGGTCACCGCTGACTAATGAATATCTCTATTGGGTTGGTTGCGCTGGAAGTTTTGATGACAAGAACAAGAAGGTAACCCAATCGATGGCGAAATTACTCAAGCGCGCGGGAATCGATGTCGCAATTTTGGGACCGAGCGAGATGTGCACGGGTGATAGCGCGCGTCGTTCTGGCAACGAGTACCTCTTTCAGATGCTGGCGATACCAAATATTGAGATGCTCAATGGAATGGGGGTTCGTAAGATCATCACCCAGTGTCCGCACTGTTTCAACACACTGGCAAACGAGTACCCACAATTTGGTGGCGAATACGAAGTCATTCACCATTCACAGTTGCTTGAACAACTAATCGAGAGCGGAAAACTTGATGTGAGCAATGCGACTCTCGAAGAGCGCATCACATATCACGACTCGTGTTACCTCGGTCGGCACAATGACGTCTATCTCGCCCCCCGCAAAGTTATTGGAGCAATCAAGGGACTCGACATTGTCGAAATGACTCGCAACGGAACCACCGGGATGTGTTGTGGTGCGGGCGGTGCTCGAATGTGGATGGAGGAAAACATCGGCACGAAGGTCAACGACGAACGGGCCGCGGAGGCAATTTCCACTGGTGCCACTCGGGTTGCGACGGCCTGTCCGTTCTGTTACATCATGCTGGATGATGGCGTCAAAGGTGCTGGCAAAGAGGAATCAGATATGAAAGTCGCCGATATTGCCATTCACCTACTGGACGCTATTGAAGCAGGAGAGCGACAACGCGCAAATCAACTTTCGCCGCTCGGCTGGACTTC
>CAYGOJ010000028.1:0-16790 GCA_964351545.1 uncultured Acidimicrobium sp. | reverse complement strand
GTGGCAAAAGACCGTATCGATCGTGATGAAGAAGACCTCGTACGGCTTTATCTCACCGACATCGGCCAATATGTTTTGCTCACCAAGGATGACGAAGTTCGTCTAGCCAAACTGATCGAAACTGGCAAGGAAGCCGACGTCGAGTTGGTGAAAACCACCAAATCGCTAACACCAAACCGACGTCGTGAGTTGCGCAAGATCCAGCGAGATGGCATTCGCGCCGAGCGTCAGTTCGTGCAATCAAATCTTCGACTCGTGGTTTCAATCGCCAAGAAATACCAGGCATCGGGGTTGCCCCTTTTAGATCTCATTCAAGAGGGAAATCTTGGACTGATGCATGCCGTCGAAAAGTTCGACTGGCGCAAGGGCTTTAAGTTCTCGACATATGCCACGTGGTGGATACGTCAGGCAATTACACGAGGAATCGCCAATACGGGTCGCACGATTCGGCTTCCGGTACACGCCGGCGACACGTTGGCCCGCTTGCAAAAGGCTCGCTCGCGACTTGAATTGAAGTTTGGTCGCCCGGCCACGTTGGCCGAACTTTCCGCCGAGGTTGAAATGCCAGAAGACAAAGTCACAGAAGCGCTGCGCTTCGCCGCGGAACCGTTGTCCCTGTCCGAACCGCTTCGCGAAGACGGCGACGCCGAACTTGGTGATGTGGTCGAAGATCGCGCCGCCGAGTCTCCCTTTGAGGCCGCCGCTACGGCACTGCTACCCGAGGAGATATCTCGACTGCTTGCTCCGCTTGATCAACGCGAACGCGAGATCCTTGCCCTGCGATTTGGCCTCGATCGAGGCGAGCCGCGAACACTTGAGGAAGTCGGTGAAGCTTTCAATCTAACTCGCGAACGAATTCGTCAAATTGAGGCTCGGGCGATGAGCAAATTGCGACACCCATCCAGTGATACCGGCGCTCGCGACCTGTTGTCCGTATAGCCGCGGGCCTGTTTAACGGATCCATTCACTCGCCCGTGCTGTGCACGATTGGTGACCTAGTCGAAGACATCGTTGTTTGGTTGGCGCACGAACCAAGTCATGCCAGTGATACTCCCGCTCACATCTCACGAACTCGTGGTGGCAGTGCGGCAAACGTGGCACTCTTTTCTGCCAACGTTTACGGATCGTCCCGGTTCATTGGTCAGATTGGCGATGATCGGCTGGGTACCCAACTGTGTGATCTCCTCATAGATGGTGGAGTGGACGTGCGTGTCCAACGCCAGGGTCGCACGGGATCAATTGTTGTCCTCGTCTACCGCGACGGAGAACGGACAATGCTCACCGACCGTGGTTCCTGTACTCATTTAGCAAGCGTTCCGAAAGATTGTCTAGATGGTGTCAACGCCCTTCATGTGCCGGCATATTCGCTCGTCGTTGATCCACTCGCCTCGGCTGCAGCAAATGCAATCGGCGAGGCACTGGCTAGGGGAATTTTTGTGAGCATCGATGCATCGTCCACCTCGATGCTCAGCGACTTTGGGGTCGGTGCATTTTGTGAATTAATTGCCCATCTCGCACCCGATGCGTTCATCTGTAACGGCGACGAAGCAGAGCTGCTTGGACTCTCGCCTTCCCAACCAATTGACGGCGCACGTCTTACGATTATCAAACATGGCGCACAGCCAACGGTGGCAATTTCGCAAGACAAAACAACTACACGCCTCAGCGTGCCGCCGGTGACAGACATCCTCGATACCACCGGCGCAGGCGATGCATTTGCCGCCGGATTCCTTGGCTCATTTGTTGTCTCCGGCGATGTGTTGGAAGCACTCAGGTCCGGCCATGCACTTGCCGCCAGAGTATTGAGATCCCCAGGTGCGACTCTCGCGAGCGCAATCTAGGCTCTGGCCGGCGATGAACAGCACGGCAGAAATTTCAATCGACAACGAGGTGCGCCGCGCGTTAGATGCCAAACGTGCCGTCGTCGCTCTTGAGTCCACAATTTTTTCGCACCTCGGTTTACCAAGTCCGGCAAACCGCGAGGCACTTGATCGATGCCTCAACGCAATTTGTAACGCGGGGGCCACGCCGGCGATAACTGCAATCATTGACGGAGTAGCTCGAGTTGGTGTCGACGCACGCGAACACGAACTCATCTTGGGTCCGGCACGCAAGGTTGGGGCACGCGAACTGCCGCTGGCAATCGCCCAAGGTTGGCGCTTTGGCGCCACAACCGTGTCGGCATCGTTGTTGCTGGCAGAGCGCGCGGGCATCGGAGTATTTGCCACCGGCGGGATCGGCGGGGTGCATCGAAACGCCAACCTCGACGGAGACATCAGCGCGGATCTAGGCGCACTCGCGGCGCATTCGGTAGTCACCGTAAGCGCCGGTGCCAAATCGTTTCTCGATCTACCCCGCACGTTGCAACACCTTGAAACCCTGAGTGTTCCGGTGATCGGCATTGCCTGCGACGACTTCCCGGCGTTCACGGTGTACTCAAGCGGCATTCCGATTCCCGCCCGAGTCGAAACCGTGGACGAACTAGCGGCGGTCGTTCGAGCCCACCGAGCACTTAGACGATCGGGTGGAATCCTGGCGTGTGTACCGATACCACTGCACGAATCTCTAGATCGCACTCAGATCGAAACGATAATCTCCGAGGCACTTGCGTCCTCTGAAAGTGCAGGCATCGGTGGCGCCGCAATCACGCCGTTCGTGCTCGCCGCAATTGCTCGGGCAACGGGCGGTTCAAGTGTGCGTGCCAATCTGGCGTTGGCCGAAAATAATGCCCGGGTCGCCGCCGAGTTAGCAGTTGCCCTGGCAACTAGCTAACCGAGCTCAGAGTCTCTCGGCGTTGGCCCTCGACAGCGATGCGAGAATGTCGGCGGTGGCGACCGGCATTGAGGCGAACGGTGAGTGATCGGTTTCGAGTGTGAGTACTGTCCCGCATCGCTGCGCCATGGCATCCTGGTGAGCGAGAGAGATCGCTTGGTCTTTGGTGCAACGCACGTATGTGCTCGGCACTCGCTTCCATGAAGCGCCAGTCACTTGTTGCACGAAACTCGCCTTCGGCTGAGGTGACAGTCGTGCAACAGCAGCTTGTTGCACATTGGGCTCGCAGCAACCGTACAACGCCGGAATCGCCGCCACCGGATCGAGCATGACCGTCCCATCGTCAAGAACGCGTCGTGCGCCGCCCAGCCCAATGATCTGCTTCGGCGGCGCCGCGTCCAATATCGGTATCTTTGACATCGATTCACCCTCGTCAAGTACGAACGCCGTTAAATACACCAAGTGACGGACGTAGTCGGTGAGCGTCGCGGCCTCGGTGATCACCGCACCGCCGTAACTGTGACCAACCAGGACGACGTCCACTGCCAGACGCTCCACGACATCGACAACGCACGCGGCATCACCGTGCAGATCGCCGAGCGGTCGGTCCGAGATTCCGTGACCCGGCAGGTCGACGGCGTACGAGGGCACACCCCGTCCATCAAGCTCGGCCTGCAATGCCGACCAGCACCAGGCACCGTGCCAGGCACCATGGACAAGCACGACAGGCATTGGCCCAATCAAAGCGTCGGTCATGCGTTCATCATCGCACGAGTACGAGTTGCGCGCCGAATCGCTGAAGGCGGATTCCACCAGGTACTCGAACACCTCCGTCCATCAAAGTAGTCACAGTTTCATAAGTAAATACCATGCCTAGTTCATCCATGGAATCTGGTGTGTTAACTTTTTGTGATGGACGATCGCAGATTTTCGCGGTGGTTGTGGTTGGTGTTCGTCATCCCACCGATTGCAGCCATAGTTACCAGCCTGCTAGCACCAGATCCGCACGGCCATTGGACCGAGCACCTCCGACTCGTCGGGTTGAAGAGCGTTCATCTCGTGCTCCTAGCCGTTTTGGTGGCGATGCTCGGATGGCGAAAACTGGGTGCGCCGCTGCTGATTTCCCTTGCGGTGGTCGCAATTGGCATCGTCTATCAAGTCATCGGTGACTATCAAGTTGCTGACTCAATCTGGCGCAGGAGTGGCGATCCGGGATACGGCAATGGCTATGTCGGCGGTCATGAAACTTCTGCGTTCGGAGACTTGATTGTAATGATCGGTGGTTTCGCATTTGCCGTCATCACAGCTGCAACGCGTCGTGTGCGAGCCAAGTTTGCCGTACTCGCCGCAGTGATGGTGATTATCCCACCCCCATACTTTTGGCCAGCGGCCGGAGTTCTTATGCTTGGGGTCCTTGGTCTCACCTCAGGAACACGCTTGAGGCGCCCAGTACCGGTGACAGCGTAAGTTTCTTAAATAATTGGCGGAGGTGGACGGGAATCGAACCCGCCGGACAAGGTTCACTCGTCCCAACCGCTTTGAAGGCGGCGGAGTCCACCAGGTACTCGGACACCTCCGTCCATCAAGGTAGTCACCACATCGTCACTTGAGGCATGCCTCTTCACACATCCACGCAACATTTCACATCCCGTTGCAGACGCATGAACGAGGTTTCCATGATTGTGTGTTGGTCGGTAAAAGGCGGCAGTGGGACAACCGTCGTGACAGCAACACTGGCACTCCTTCTTGCCGAGCGTTCACCCGAAGGTGCCCGAGTGGTCGATCTGGCCGGCGATCTTCCGGCAACTCTCGGCATGGCTGAACCGGTGGGGGTAGGTGTTTCCGATTGGTTGATGTCACCGGACGAAGTTGATCCAGATTCGCTTAATAACCTGCTGATCCCGGCCAATTCAAAATTGTCGCTTTTGCCGCGCGGAAGCACACCTATTGGCGAATCGCTTCGATTCGAACTACTTGCTCACACACTTTCCCACATGCAACAACCCGTCGTCGTAGACGCCGGTAGCGGTGCGGCACGCTCTCGATTTATTGCCTATGCCCAAACGTCGTACCTCGTGATTCGGCCCTGCTACCTTGCGCTGCGAAGCGCATCTTCACTCCAACAGCCACCCACCGGGATCATTCTGATCACCGAAGATGGTCGTGCGCTAGGTGGCCACGATGTCGAATCAGTCATCGGTGCACCGGTCGTTGCCGAGATTTCCCACGAGGCATCCATCGCTCGAGCGGTTGATGCTGGATTACTCTCCGGGCGCTTGCCCACAATGATTGGCCAGCGTCTCGCCGCCTTGGTATGAGCGTCGTTCAAATTGCCAATAACAACGACTTGAGCGATGCGCTTCAGGAATGTCTCATTCATGAGCACGGCGATTTGCACCAAGCGGCCAAAGTCCATCTCAAACGGCTCGCTCCACTTCTGACTCCAGCAGATTCGCGAGCCGTTGTTTCGCGAACACTGGCCAGCATCACCGGACTCGGACCACTCGACGAGCTACTTGCCGATGACGAAGTGCGTGAGGTGATGGTCAATGCCGACTGCGCGGTGTGGGTCGAACGACTCGGACAACTGCATCACGTCACAACTCTTCGGCACGGCGAAGTCATGTCAATCATCGAACGAATCCTTCTTCCCATAGGACGCCACGTCGACCAAATGTCACCGATCGTGGATGCCAGACTCAATGACGGTTCGCGTGTCTGTGCGGTGATTTCCCCGGTCGGCGTTGACGGCGCCTACCTTTCGATTCGTCGGTTCAGCGTTCGTCCTGTTGCCCCTGAAGCATTCGGTCCACAATCCACAGTAAACATTTTGACCAACATCGTTCGACAGCGTTGCAACGTTCTTGTTGTTGGTGCCGCCTCGACCGGCAAAACAACGCTACTCAATTCGCTCTGCTCACTTATCGACGGTACCGAACGAATCGTGACCATCGAGGACATCGCTGAACTTCGTCTCCAAGCTCCGCACGTGGTCCGCTTGGAATCCCGCCCGGCCTCGTCCGATCACTGCAGAAGTATTTCGCTTTCCGAACTTCTTCATACCGCGCTTCGCCTGCGTCCCGATCGGCTAGTGGTCGGTGAGGTTCGCGGCGCCGAGGCGATCGACATGATCATGGCGATGAATACCGGTCACCACGGATCATTGGCGAGCTGTCACGCCAATGGCTCCGCCGATGCACTGCGTCGTTTGGAGGCACTCGTATTGCAGCACCATCCTCACTGGACCGTTGCCGCATTACGCCAACAAATTCACCACGCCATCGACATCATCGTGCATGTCGATCGAGGAAAGGAAGGTTCGCGATTCATTCGCGACATTTCAGAAGTAAGCGAGCGACCGGATGGTCCGCTTCGTTCACTTCTCGGCAGCAGTGGGTCGCGAATCAGTCGCGGGAGAATCCACGGATGCTGACATTTTTCAATTTTGTACTGGCACTGATTGGCTCATGCTCAATGGCTATTGCGGTTTTTATCCTCATCGACAATCCGTTACAGCGCATTTGGTCTAGACATTGGTTGCGCCAACGCCTGGATAATTTGTCCAGCAAGCGAGGGATCCCCGAAACGCCAACAACAGATCGTGTTTCAAAACAGAACCAAGCGACTGAAATGGTAATCGACGAGGAGATGGCAAATTTCCTCGACGCCATGGGACGAGAAATGGAACTGGGCCGTTCGCTTACATCCGCCTTTCTTCTCACACATCTCGCATATCCATTGCTTGCCAATTACATCGGACCACTAGCTCAATCGTGTGAGCGCGGTGTATCGATTAACGAGGTCCTACGGACAAGCGACGCCGCAACGGCGACAATGCCCACTTGTGTTGTGTTTGGTACACGGGCAATGTGGGCGGCGACGACGGGGAGCGCAGGGGCGCACGCACTTGAACGTGCCGCGACGACATTACGTCAACGCAACGCAATCCGTTACGAGCGCCGAGCACAGTCGGCTCAGGCTCGCCTGTCCGTGAAAACTCTTACTTGGCTTCCTGTCGCATTTCTCGGATGGCAAATGCTTACCAATCCGTTGGCGCGACGATTTCTACTCGGCACACCACTCGGCTGGGTACTTTTGGCCGGCGGCCTTGGACTGAATTGGATCGGCCGGCGCTGGATGCACCGAGTCGTGATGGGAACAATCTGATCTCCGCAATCCTCGTACTGAGTGCTGTCGGTTTTTTCTATTACCGTCGCCGCAACAAGACTCGTGTTACCACAACCGAAATCCTAAATGGCGAACTGCCAGAACTCGTCGATCATCTCATTGTTTTGCTTCGCGCGGGATTCACTCCGGCAAAGGCATTCCTCCAACTCGAACTTTGGCTTCCCTCACCAATGAACGGCGTCGTGGCGGAAGTGAATTCCTTGGTTCGCCGTGGCGTTCGGTTTTCGAGTGCCGTCGTCGAATTGCGTCGGCACTTTGGGGCACCCGCATTTGGGTTAATAGACGCCATGATTCAAATTGATCTGGACGGGCTTGCAGGACCGACAACTCTCGATCGTCTCTCGAGTGAGGCCCATGCGCTGCGCCGATATCGCGCCGAGTCGGAGGCGCGCGAGCTACCAATTCGACTGATCTTTCCGATGCTGTGTTGCATTCTCCCATCGTTCGTCTTGCTCACCGTTGTGCCAATGCTTGCCGGCACTCTGATCGGGCTTCGCACACATCTCGGATAGCGCACGCAATTACTTCAACGAAAGCACGCGATGATCATGAAACGACCATGTAGCCGAGCAACCGTCACCGACTCGGGACAAGCCACGACAGAATACGCACTTGTTCTTCTCGGTGCCGCAGTGGTCGCTCTCTTGGTGATCGCCTGGGCTACCGACGGCGGTGGCGCAGGTCGAATTGGCGAGCTATTTGATTCGGTTTTCGCCAATGTGCTCGATCGAACCGATGCCACTATTCCGACAACCCCGTAGGTGCTGTGACCGTGGCCAGGCAACTGTTGAACTGGCAATTATGTTGCCTTTCATCGTGTTGCTTGCGGCCGCACTGATCCAATGTGGACTTATCGTCGTAGACCAATTGGCGGTATGGACGGCTGCACGAAGCGCCGCACGCGCGGCCTCGATCTCTGCAGATCCCCAGTTGGCCGCCCACCGCGCGGCCAACGACGCAGTCGGGCTTCGACCACTACAGGTCACCATCAACTCGACCAACGACGTAGTCACCGCCCATGTGGTGTACATCGATCACACCAACTTGCCGCTTATTGGGTTGTTCTTTCCCACAATTAGATTGCACGCAACCGTCGCAATGTGGCGCGAAATGTCAACTCAATGACCGCTCCTCGGTAGCGTTGCCACCATCGAGCCACATATTTCGCTTTCGACTACGGGTGCGTCGCAAGTTCTTCTCGTCGTTGGTGACATCGATTTGGGAACAATTCCATACTTTGCCCAAGTCTTGTTTAAAACCGTCGATGATCTCCCCGGCCAAGTCATTGGACTAGATCTTGATGAAGCTGGAACACTCGACGATGTCGGACTTGGAATCATTCTCGGAGCCGCCGGCCGAGCCCGTGCCGACGGGGGCGAATTAGTCGTGATCGCCTCTGGCTCGGCGTTAAGAAAACGATTTGCAATTACCGGACTCGATCGAGCAGTAAAATGTGTCGGTTCGCTGCACGAGCTCCAATAGCCAATGCAGCGAACCGATTCGAGACGCCTAGAGGGGATTTAGACGTCCGAGCCTTGTTCGGTTGTGTGAATTCCGCGATGACCGTTGCCGCGGAATCGCATCGCACCAGCGGGGCGACCATTGTTGACCATTTCCGTTACTCGCTCCGTGATGTCGGCCAATTTTGCATCGGCTTCAGATTGTGTGATCTCTCCAGAGGCAACTTTGGCCGCAAGCTTCGTCTTCATATCGTCGACGATCGTGTCAATCACCTTGGCCACTTCAACAGACTGCGCGGCTGCAATTTCGGCCAGCGTCTTGCCGCTCTGTAGCTGAGTCTTCAGCTCACTGGTCGACACGCCGAGCACCTCTGCAAGAGCATCGAGATCCGGACGACCCTTATCGCCATGTAAGACGACCTGTGTTTTGGATCCACCCATACTGCTCGATTCCGCATTTGCTGTCGCGGCAAGACCGAACGCGCCAACAACCACGCTCAGTGCAATAGCGGTGCCGGAAATAACTCCACCGATTCGTGATTTCATAAATATTTCCTTTCGTCATCCTTCGGGGAATCCGAAGTACGCGATGATTTTGCAACCTGTTTGTAAGGATCAGACTGCAAATTGGTAAGGATTGTGCAAGAACTCAAACCCTTGTCGAATATGACGATTGCCTGCGATACCGTTTCGTTCATGGGTTCCAACGCCAATGTCGCCCACAGCATTGTCGTGGCCGAAGATGACCCGTCGGTGCGAACCGCGGTCACCCGGGTACTCGAACTAGAGGGTTACAAAGTTGTCGGGGTGAACGATGGTCGCGCCGCACTCGATGTGATCACCCAACACTCGCCAGATGCGGTCGTCATGGATGTCATGATGCCGTACGTCGACGGAGTCACCGTGTGTCGCGAATTGCGCCATCTGGGTATACGCACTCCAATTCTTCTACTTACCGCCCGCCATGAAATAGGAGATCGAGTTGCTGGGCTCGACGCTGGGGCAGACGACTATCTGGTCAAGCCATTTGCCGTCGATGAGCTTTTGGCCCGTGTTCGGGCGCTGCTGCGTCGACACGAACCGAGCACAGGCGGATCACTGCTTCAAGTTGCCAACCTGACCCTTGATTCGGCCAAACACGAAGTTCGGCGAGGATCGCGAGTAATCGAACTGACCAAGACCGAATTCGATCTACTTCAAATCTTGATGGAACAATCGGACATTGTTCTTACTCGTGATTACCTCTACGAGCACATCTGGGGATTCAACTTCGAAACCAATTCAAAATCACTAGATGTCTATATTGGCTATTTGCGTCGCAAGTTGGAGGAAGGTGGCGAGACGCGCTTGCTGTTCACGGTTCGCAGCGTCGGATATGTGATTCGGTCATCATGAGTTTGCGCACGCGCCTGATTATCACTATTTCGGCAATTGTGCTGATTGTTGTGAGTTCGCTTTCAATCGGCACTTACCTTATTGTTTCACGTCAATTACAAGGTGAAATCGACCACACTCTTGACACTCGTGTGCAACTGATCAGTGCACAACTACGAGAGAACCAGCAACTCGGACCATTTGGCATGCGCCAACGAAATCCATTGGGGGATGCACTACTTCCCACCCGATTCGACACGGTGACCCAGCTGATAAATCAACAGGGTGATGTGATCTTGGGAATTGGCGACGTTGACTTACCCGTTGGGTCCGGTGATATTGCCATCGCCAACCTGACCCAAACCGGAGTCCATCGATCATCGGTCACCATCTCCGATGTTCCCTATCGGATGCTCACCGTGCCGGTAGTCGGTGTCGGCGCATTACTACTTGCCAAAGATACGAGCGATATTGAGGCCGCCAAGCGAGGAATCCTGCGATGGATCATTTCACTTGGTTTACTCGGAATTGTTCTCGCAGCAGGTGCCGGTTACATACTGGCTCGACGAATCTCACGACCGATTCGCCAACTTGCCGAGGCCGCCGAAAACATCGCCATTACCCGGGATCTGTCACCTCCACTTTCGGTCAAAGGTGATTCCGAAGTCACAACTTTGGCAACCAGTTTCAATTCAATGCTTGCTGCACTCGGCACAAGCATGACTCAACAGCGTCAATTGGTGCAGGACGCAAGCCACGAGCTTCGCACCCCTCTTACTTCTCTACGTGCCAATACCGAATTGTTGGAGCGAACCGAACTAGATGAATCGACGCGATTGTCAATCTTGAGCGACATGCGGGCCGAAGTGGATGAACTGGCGTCGCTGTCAGCGGAATTGTCGGCACTGGCAAGTGATCAACGACTTATCGAGACTCCTTCCGTCGTCAACCTCGTCGAAGTGGCCGAGGAAGTTGCCGCACGCACTCGGCGTAGAACGGGCCGCATCGTCGATATCACGATTGGTGAACCCGCCGAGGTGACGGTGCGAGTAGCGCAATTTGATCGCGCGCTATCAAATCTTGTCGACAACGCGATGAAGTTTGATGAAACGGGGCAACCGGTGGAAATTTCCATTCGGGAAAAGCGAATCAGCGTGATCGATCACGGTTCTGGCATCTCCGATACCGACAAACCGCTGGTATTCGATCGCTTCTATCGGGCGAGCGCAACTCGGTCGCTCCCCGGGTCTGGCTTGGGCCTGGCGATTGTGGCCCAGTTTGCCGCCGATCACGATGCGACAACATTCGTTACCGATACACCGGGCGGTGGCGCCACGGTCGGTATTCAATTCGCTTAAGCCGGTCGCGGATGTCGGATACCCCTGCGACTTGCCGATCTCTTGTATCGAATTTGCTCGTTCTCTAGCGAGACTTCCTCGGCCACCAGTGCTCGCATATTGTTCAGTCGTTCTTGGCTAAATACACCGGCTACGACGGCGGTGTGAACCGCGCAGTCCGGCTCGGATTCATGCTTGCAGTCGCGGAACCGACAATTCTCCGTGGCCGCAAATACGTCGGCGAACGCAAGTTCAATTCCCCGATGACTTATCCACAAACTCACCGCACGCAACCCAGGCGTATCGATGAGCCACCCGCCTCCTAGAAGCGGCACGAGCTCGGCAGCAACGGTGGTGTGTCGTCCACGCTGATCACCGCTTCTCACCTCGCCAATACTTTGGAGCACGGAGCCCGCTAGGGCATTAACCAGCATCGACTTGCCGACCCCGCTTGCCCCAAGAACCACCAGAGTTCGATGTCCATGTCCGTAATTGCGCAACTCATCAAGACCGGTTCCATCGACCGCGCTCACGAAATGAACGGCCACTCCCTCGGCGACCGGACGAATGTCAGAAAGGATCGACTCGAGCATCACCTCGTCCACTAGGTCACACTTATTCACCACGATGACCGGTTGAGCGCCACTATCAAACGCCAGAACCAATTCGCGTTCCAGCCGACGCTGGTTTGGAGGATTGCTGGCGGACTGCACAAGAAACACGGTGTCGATGTTGGCCGCCACCGTGTGCGACTCTGCCTTCACCACATCCGACGACACTCGTCGGGTGAGTGCCGAATTTCGCTGGAGGACTAAATGAACTCGTTCTCCATCACTAGAAACCAATACCCAGTCCCCTACGGCAACGTCCGCACCAATATTTCTTGTGCGTATCGTGTCGCCGTGTGCACTCATCATCACCGTGCTCCAGCCACGATCGAGCCTGCTCACACGACCAATCAAGTATGTTTCGGCGTCACCTGTTGTGACATCAACTAGAGACGCTTGCAGCGCAGCATCCCAACCAAGATCGATGAGAAATTTTTTGTCGTTCAAATTAATTTCGTTTGTCATCCACCTAGTGACGATACCGAGTCAACATTGATGAGATGTGGTACACCAAGGTACGGCGAATGCCTCTCGAGCTAGAAATCAAAGCCATAGCGCATTTGGATTTGCGTGGATAGCCTTGACAAGCCTGTGTCAAACAACCTAACGATGAAACGACATGTCTAAACCTCTCGTCATAGTTGAATCCCCGGCAAAAGCAAAAACCATTGCCAAATTTCTTGGCAGTGATTTTGATGTTCGTGCTTCGGTCGGTCATATCGCCGACCTACCGAGCAAGGGATTGTCGGTCGACGTCGACAACGGATTCAAACCAACCTATGAACTTACAGAGCGCGGTGCGACGGTGATAAAGGAACTTCGAGCTGCCCTCAAAGAATCCACGGCGCTCTACCTCGCAACCGACGAAGACCGGGAGGGCGAGGCCATTGCTGGCCATCTCTTCGAATACCTCAAACCTAAAGTTCCGGTGAAGCGCATGGTTTTTCACGAAATCACGAAAGCCGCGATCGATGCCGCAATAGCCAACCCCCGCGAAATTGACTACAAGTTGGTCGACGCCGCCGAGGCGCGTCGCATTCTTGACCGACTCTATGGATATGAGGTATCGCCAATCTTGTGGCGCAAGGTAAATCGAGGGCTATCGGCTGGGCGTGTACAAAGCCCAGCCATTCGGCTGGTGGTAGAGCGCGAACAGGAGCGTATGGCACACGTTTCGGCCAGCTACTGGGACCTCGAAGCCGTCACCGCCACTCAGCCAAGCTTTACCGCGACTTTGATAAATGTAGACGGCACTCGCATTGCAACCGGCAAGGACTTTGACGACAAAGGTGTTGCCAAGGAAGGTGTTGTCGTCATTAGTGAGTTTCGCGCAAATGATCTCACTACCGGCCTGCGGGATGTCACGCTCGGTGTCAGGAGCGTGGAAGAAAAGCCGTATCGCAAATCGCCGCGTGCGCCATTTATGACGAGCACCCTGCAACAGGAAGGCGGCAACAAGTTACGCATTACGGCAAGCGAAGTAATGCGCCTGGCCCAAGGATTGTACGAGGCCGGCTATATCACCTATATGCGCACAGACAATGTGATCCTCGGCGACGAGGCATTGTCAGCAGTTCGCTCCGCGATCTCGCAGAATTACGGTGAGCAGTACTTGTCGAGTGAACCGAGGGTGTACAAGTCAAAGGTCAAGAATGCCCAAGAGGCGCACGAGGCGATTCGACCATCTCTTCCGCTACGAAGCCCCGATCAGCTCTCCAGTGAACTGCGATCAAATGAACTCGCGCTGTATCGATTGATCTGGCAACGTACACTTGCGTCACAAATGTCCGACACGATCGGCACAACGGTCACCGTTCGGCTTGGCGGCTCGGCACAGACCAAACCAACGAGCGACTGCGAATTTTCTGCCAGCGGCACGACAATTTCGTTCGCCGGGTATCGGCAGGCATACCAAGAAGTTGACGACGACGCAGAGGTTGAAAAGGAAGCGCTGTTGCCGGAACTAAAGGTCGGCGACCCGGTTGAGATAACCGCGGTCAATTCAATCGGCCACGCCACTTTGCCACCGGCGCGCTTCACCGAACCGACTCTGGTCAAAAGACTTGAGGAACTGGGAATCGGACGTCCATCGACTTATGCATCCATCCTCGGCACGATTATCAATCGTGGCTACGTCTGGAAAAAGGGCCAGGCCCTCGTTCCTTCGTGGACGGCATTCGCGGTTGTGCGTCTGATGGTCAATCACTTTGGCACCCTCGTGGACTACGACTTCACCGCCACCGTCGAGGAAGAACTGGATGAGATCGCACAAGGCACCCGACAACGCGACACCTGGTTGGGCGAATTTTATTTTGGCAATGGTAAGGAACTCCCCGGGCTTAAACCACTCGTTGAGCACAATATTGAAAATATTGATGCCGCGACACTCAATGCATTTCCGGTGGGGCTGCACCCCCAAACTGGTGAAGAGATTGTTTTGCGGCCAGGAAAATTTGGACCGTATGTACGCTGCGGTGACAACACAGCATCCGTACCCGACACGTTGACTCCCGATGAATTAAACGTCGAGATCGCAGTCGCATTACTTTCTGCACCAAAGTTTGACGAACCAATCGGCGAAATTGACGGCTTGCCGGTGTATCTAAAAACCGGTCGCTTCGGTCCGTATGTGCAGTGGGGCACCAACGAGTTGTTCCCTCCAGGTTTTGAGAAACCAAAAATGGTGTCATTGTTCAAAACAATGAGTCTCGAGACAATGACGATGGACCTTGCAGAACGTCTACTCGCACTTCCTCGAACAGTCGGCGCCGATCCGAATGACGGCGAACTGATCACGGCGCAAAATGGTCGCTACGGTCCGTATATAAATAAGGGCAAGGACAGCCGCTCGCTGGACTCCGAAGACGACATCTTTACTGTCGATCTTGAAACTGCGCTGGCCAAACTTGCCGAACCGCGGGTATATGGAAGGCGTGGCCCGGCCAAACCACCACTGCGCGAGTTCGGAGTCGATCCGATGAGCGGCAAGCCAGTTGTTGCCAAGGACGGCAAGTTCGGGGTGTACGTCACGGATGGCGAAACCAATGCCAGCCTCACCCGCGGTGATCGGCTCGAATATGTCACTCCTGAACGGGCATTTGAATTACTTGCCGTGCGTCGCGAAAACGGACCCAAACCCTTCGGCGGTAAACGCGGCAAAGTGAAGAAGAAAGTGGCCAAGCACCCCGCCAAGAAAATAGCCAAAAAGGCCGGCAAAAAAGCTGTCAAAAAGGTCGCTAAGTCTCGCCAGAATAAGACCACATGACCGGGGCCAAGTACATCGCCTTTGAGGGCCTCGAAGGCTGCGGTAAATCGACCCATGTCGCCCGACTGGCCACCAACTTGAGCGGGGCCGCAACTCGTGAGCCAGGTGGAACGGAGCTCGGCACGGCGCTCAGGGCGATGATGGCCGATACCTCTAATACAGGGCTATCGCCACGGACCGAAGCCTTAATGATGGCCGCCGATCGGGCTCAACACTTTGCCGAGGTAGTAATGCCAATACTTGCCGGAGGTCGTCATGTCGTCAGCGACCGCAGCGTGTACTCATCGATCGCATATCAGGGTTACGGTCGAATGTTGGATATCGACGAGTTGCGTCGAATCAACAACTGGGCCATCGGTGGCAGATGGCCAGACCTTGTGGTGTTCATCAGTGTCCCGCTCGACGTTTTGCTCGATCGCTTGAAGAAACGCGAACTCGACCGCTGGGAAAGGGAGGATCGCTCATTTTTTGAACGAGTCCTCGACGGCTATAAAACAATGGCGGCATCCGACCCTGATCGTTGGCTAATCGTCGACGGTCTGCCCCCAAAAAATGAACTTGAGACAGTTATTGCAGAACTCGTGCGTCAACGACTGGCCATTTAAAAGTCAAACCAATGGGCACCGTTTGGGATCCGATCGTTGGACAGGATCGAGCCATCGAACGACTGGTGCAACTGGCGCGCAACCCGGTTCACGCCTATCTCTTCGTCGGACCCGAAGGATGTGGCAAGGAAGAGGCTGCCCGCGCCTTCGCAACTCTGCTGATAACCGGAAGTGACGATTCATCGACGCGAGAAGCCCAGCTCATTTCCCGCGGAGCATTCGCCGACGTCAGTGAAGTTTTGCGTGAAGGGGCTGCGGTCGACAAGGACGAGGCCGACAATATCGTTCGACACGCCTCGACTACACCAACCGAAAGTCCGATGAAAATAGTAATCGTGCATGAAGTTCATCTGATGCGAGACTCTGCAGCGGTTCGACTGCTCAAAACCATCGAAGAACCGACGCCGACGATGATGTTTATTTTGCTTGCCGATCAAATCGTCCCATTGCTCTCCACCATCAACTCACGATGTGTGGTGCTCAATTTTGAGCGCCCCGACGATTCCACGATCATTACCGAACTCGTTCAAATGGGTGTCCAAAGTGAGACGGCGCGGTCGATCGCACACGCCGCCAACGGAAGCATCCAACGTGCCCGCATGCTCGTCAGCGATAAATGGCTGGCTCAGCGTCAACAGGCATTCGCCGCGGTGCCCTATCGGCTTGATGGAACCGGTGCAACTGTGGCGAAGTTGGTCGAGGAGCTACTCGAGCACATCGACAATGCTTCTGAACCGCTGCTGACCGAACATGCCAACGAGTTGGAGGAACTCGAGGAGCGAGTAGCGCTCACCGGCGAACGTGGAAGCGGTCGGAAGACGATCCAAGATCGCCAAAAGCGACAGGCGCGAAAATTCAAAAGCGACGAACTTCGCAACGGCCTGAGCGCAATTGCGGCCACCTATCACTCACTCATTACTTCGCCCACTTCGCAGCCAGAAGCCGGAGGATACTCCGATGCAATCGGGCGCATTCACAAAACAATGAATGCGCTCGCTCTCAATGCCAATGAGACTCTGCTCTTGCAGGCACTATTTCTGCAGCTGCCCTCGCTCATGATGATGGTCCGTGCTGCTCCAGTAAACTAAGTCGGCAACAACCCGCCCAGGTAGCTCAGGGGTAGAGCAACGCACTCGTAATGCGTAGGTCGTGAGTTCGATTCTCATCTTGGGCTCGATTAC
>CAYGOJ010000027.1:0-16862 GCA_964351545.1 uncultured Acidimicrobium sp. | reverse complement strand
TAGAACATCAGCTTCCCAAGCTGAGAACGCGGGTTCGATTCCCGTCACCCGCTCCGACCATAATGTGATGAGCATGACCGAATTCCGCGATCAAGACCTCACCGGAGCAAGTTTCGAGGGCGTCAGCCTGCGGGGTGCCTCGTTCACCAAAGTGCACCTCACTAACGCCATCATGCACGGAATCGATTTCTCCGGCGTCCGAATGCGTGGAGTCGAGATGTGCGACGTCGAGATCAGCGGCGAGATGAAAAACGTCATCGTAAATGGTGTCGACATTGCTCCGCTCGTCGACGCCGAACTGAATCGTCGGATGCCCGAGCGCGTCAAGATGCGCCCCGACGACAGCGCCGGATTTCGTGAGGCGTGGGCGATCCTTGAGCGGTTGTGGGAAGGAACTATCGCGCGAGCCAGCAAGTTCCCCGAAGTTGCGCTCCATCGCAATGTCGGCGACGAGTGGTCATTCATCCAGACTCTGCGGCACCTCAATTTCGCCAGCGCTGCCTGGGTGGGCCGAATGATCCTCGGCAATTCATCGCCATGGCATCAATTGGATCTGCCGTGGGACGAGGCACCCGGGTGGGATGGCATTCCGTGGGACCGCGAGGCACGACCAGGACTCGACGAAGTGCTCACGGTTCGACGCCAACGACAGGCGATGGTCCGTCGAGTTATCGAGTCACTGACCGACGAACAACTCGCCACCGAGGTGACTCGCACCGAACCGGGTTGGCCCAAGTTCGAAAACTTTCCGTTCAAGGATTGCCTCCGAATCGTTCTCAACGAGGAGTGGGAGCACCGGCTCTATGCCGAGCGTGACCTAACCGCACTGGATAGCGAGAACGCGTAAGCGCTTAGCCGCGAACCAAACTTGCCAACGCCCACAATGCGGCGACACCGCCAACTGTTGCCATGGTGATACTTCTTGCAACGGGAGCCCGCTCCAGGTCGGTCGCCTCACGTCTAGTTGCTGGAGGTCGTACGACAGCCAGAACATTGCCAACGCACATTGCCGCTCCAAGTGCAAGTACCAGCCATGCCAGTAGATTTTGACCCAGAAACATAATGCGTTTGATTAGTTTCGTAGCGCCGAGTCGGTGAAATTGTCGCTGCCCATACTTTCAAATCGGGTATATGCCGCCAACCATGCCAGTCGTACCAATCCAAGGGGACCTGCGCGATGCTTTGCCACATGCACTTCGGCCAATCCTTTTTTGTTCGGATCCTGGTCATATACCTCGTCGCGAAACAGAAACATCACCACATCGGCGTCCTGTTCGAGTGCGCCTGACTCACGCAGATCTGAAAGGGTTGGGTGCTTGTCTTGACGGCTTTCGAGACCACGGCTCAATTGGCTAAGGGCCAACACAGGAACATTAAATTCCCGCGCCATCAACTTAAGTTTGCGACTGATCTCGCTCACTTCGAGTTGACGATTTTCCGGTCGTCCTTCTCCGCCCATCAATTGCAGATAGTCAATGACAATCAGCCCAAGCCCACCTTCTCGACTGTAGGTGCGGCGAGCCTTGGCTCGAATTTGACCAACCGAGGTACCGGCACTGTCGTCAATGATCAGCGGAACATCGAGTCGACCGACGGCATGGCCGATTTTGGTCCAGTCATTTGGCGTCGGACGCCCCGTGCGTAGAACTACCGAATCGACTCTGGCTTCGCTAGCGAGAATTCGCTGAGCAAGTTCGGCCTTACCCATTTCAAGTGAGAAAAATAGAACGGGAAGGTTCGTGCTCTGAGCGACATGCACGGCAATACCGAGTGCGAATGCACTCTTTCCCATACTTGGACGCGCACCAACAATATTTAACGTCCCGGGTTGAAAGCCCAATAACACTTGGTCCAATTCGGCAAATCCGGTCGGGACTCCTGTGAGGGCATCCTTGTTGTTGAATCGATCTTCTAGTTTCTCCATCGTTTCGTTGATGAGAAGTCCGACCCGCTCCGAATTATCACCTGTTTCACTCTCCGAGATGTCGAAAATGCGACTCTCGGCATCGTCTACGGCCTTATCAACATCGTCCGGTTCGCTGTAGGCAATTTCGGCAATATCGCCGGCCGCACTAATGAGTCGCCGCAGCCGAGCCGTGTCTCGGACAATTTTTGCATAGCGCTCGGCGCTAGTGATTGCCGGAGTCGAATTTTGTAGCGACAGCAACAGATCAAGGCCACCAACACCTTCAAGTAAATTTGCGCGGCGCAATTCGTCGGCAACAGTTACCGGGTCAACGGGTTCACCAGCGGTGTTGAGTGCCCGAATCGCGTCGTAAATATGTTGATGCGAAGGCTTGTAAAATTCTTCGGACCGCACTCCTCGTTCGAGGGCAATTCCGACGGCTTCACGAGACAGCAGCATCGTTCCGAGAAGTGAAGCTTCCGCATCCAAATTGTGAGGAGGAACGCGTTGCGAACTGCGACTTCCTGACTGACGGTCTGCCCGTGAACCATCGTCGCTTGCCATGGCTCTACCTTGCCCGAAACAGGCTGTTGATCGCTAGGGGTATAACCCTGTGATTTTGCTGGGGAAAACTACAGCGCGACAATTTGAAGCTTGATCTCTGCCTTGATATCAGCAAAAAGATCGACAGTCACGTTGTGTTCGCCAATAGTCCGGATTGGTGAGTCAATAGTGACTTTCTTGCGATCAATCGTAAATTTTGCTTGCTGCGAGATTGCCTCGACGATGTCACCGGACGAAACCGATCCAAATAATCGACCTTCCTTACCGACCTTGGCCGAGATCACAAAGGACTGTTGTGAAAGTGTGGCACCAATCGCCTGAGCTTCGGTGCGGTCTGCCACTTCACGCTGATCACGAGATCGACGCATTGCTTCGGCCTGGGTAATGGCACCTTCGGTGGCTTCGATTGCCAGTCCCTTTGGCAGCAAAAAGTTTCGTGCGTGGCCGCCGGACACCGTGATGATGTCACCGCGCCGACCGACACCGACAATATCTGATCGAAGTAAAACCTTCATCTCCTAGTCCTCCTTCGTGATAGTGACGTCAGACTGTTCGAGGACTTCGGCGAGATCAATTGCTTCTGTGTCTTCCGGCAGCTCGACATTGGGAATCGAAGCGGCAGAACCCTTCGAACCTTTGTATGGCCGACCGGAGGAATAACCCTCGCCCCCGTCACGATCATCGCCTCGACGCGGTGCACGACTTGCGGCAACCCGCTTGGTATATGGCAACAGTGCCATTTCGCGAGCGTTCTTTACCGCCGTTGCAACATCGTGCTGCTGCTGAACGGTATTGCCATTCATCCGACGTGCTCGAATTTTTGAACGATCCGACATAAAGCGTTGCAACAAGTTGACGTCTTTGTAGTCAATAAATTCGATTTTCTCATTGCTCAATACATTGGGACGCTTCTTGTACTTACGAAGCGCCGCTTTTGCTGCACGAGCCTTGTTTTTCTTACTTGTCATGATGTGGGTCCTTTAATGATTACGAATTGGCAGTAGTGATTTAGAACGGTTCTTCGCCACTGTCGTGGGGACTGATTTCGCCGCCGGGATTTGAGCCTCGCGTACTGGCGCCTGCGTTGTCGCTTTTTGGTGTTCGCTCAACTTGAGCGGTTGCCCAACGCAGGCTTGGTCCAAGTTCATCGGCAATGACATCGATCGCGGTTCGTTTGTCGCCATCACGAGTGGTGTATTCGCGCTGTTCCAATCGTCCGGTAACAACGACTCGAGCCCCTTTGGTTAGCGATGCGGCTGCGTTTTCACCAAGCTGTCCCCACGCTGTGACATTGAAGAAAGATGTTTGCTCTTGCCATTCGCCGTTGACCTGATAGCGGCGTCCAACGGCGATGCCGAACGAAGCCACGCCCCGTCCAGTTGTGGTAAATCGCAGCTCGGGATCACGAGTGAGATTACCGACGAGAGTGATGGTGTTGTCCGACATTGTGAATGCTCCTTTAAATTGGATTTTTAAGCTGATGGGACAGAAAGACCGCGACGCGCGGCTTCGTCATCGGGCAAACGGAGAAGTTTGTGGCGAAGTACATCATCGGCGATGCGCAGGGTACGTTCGACATCATCAAGCGCACCACCAGCGGCGGTGATATTGAATATGGCGTAGTACCCGTCGTTTTGCTTCTTGATTGGATATGCAAGGCGACGCTTGCCCCACCAATTAACTGTCCCGTGAACTGTTCCACCGGCGCCTTCAATTGCTTTGGTCACGGTGTTGATCCAACTGTGTGCAACGGAGTCCTCAAGACTGCCATTGACTATGAGCATTAATTCGTACGCACGCATGAACGTGGAAACTCCCTTCGGATCCAGTCGAAGACTGGAGCCCCCATGGGGGCAGAGTGGATATGTGGAAATGTGAGTGTAACGGCACTGCGGCACCCTGCCACAGGGCTGTTACAGGGTTAGCCAAAAAGCAGGCGCGTCATTCGGCGATCGCGGCATTGCGTTGGGCTCCACCGGTGGGGATTGAACGCAACAAATGATGCCACCCACAGACTCGGCATGCTTCGACTACATAGGCGGTGTAGTCAAATTGCTGGTGCCGAAAATTATCTAATTCGCTTGCGGCGGTGATACAACGGCCGTGCTTTGGTAGGTATGGTCCAAACACATATGTCACCAATACCACATTGGATGCCGCACATATCGGACATAACACGCGCGTCGGAGTGCCAAAATTGCGAGCCGCGCGGATGAGATCTGGATGGGCATCACAGACTTGATCTTTTCGCAACCGACCTTTGCGATACTCATTGATTAGTGATCGCCGAGTGAGTCTGTGATCAATCACTCCACCTATTGCTTCGCCAGAATCTCCGGAAATATTAAGGGCGCTTAACCAACTTGCCGAAATGTGACGACGATCTGTCATGACTGCGAACATTAGTCACTCATCGTTGACTTGTGTTGAGTCTTCCACCAGTCATCCAATCGACGGCGTATTTCGGTATCGCCCAGCAGTCCATCTTCGAGTCGGATCTCCATCAGATAATTGAGAGCCAGACCAACATTCCTTCCTGGAGTAATTCCAAGATGCGCCATTACGGCCGCCCCATCTAGCTCGGGTCGCAGTGCCGCGAGTTCTTCCTGCGAAGCCAGCTCACTGATCCGAACCTCAAGTTCATCCATTCGCCTTGCCAACATCGCCGCTTTTTTTTCATTGCGAGTCGTACAGTCACAGCGGGTTAACACGTTGAGCTCATTAAGCAGAGCACCGGCATCGCGTACGTACCGCCGAACCGCCGAATCTGTCCAACCCATTTGGTAGGTGTGAAATCGAAGGTGAAGGGCGACCAATTCTGTAATTGCCTCGACATCGTGCGACGGATATCGCAATGCTTTTAATCGCTCACGGCTCATTCGCGCACCAACAACTTCATGATGATGAAAAGTCACTCCCTTTCCATCTTTGATCGATCGTGTCTTGGGTTTGCCGATGTCGTGAAACAACGCCGCCAAACGAGTAAGGCGAAAGTCGAATCCTCCAGTTGCGCTCTGTTTGACATTCTCGACAACGGCAAATGTGTGGGTAAGAACATCCTTGTGCCGATGAATCGGATCCTGCTCGAGACTCATGGCCGGAAGTTCCGGAAAAAAGTGTTGCGCCAGCCCCGTATCCACGAGGAACCATAAACCTTGGCTCGGATGCTCGGTGACGATAAGCAGGTCCAGTTCATTTCGAATTCGTTCGGCGGAGACAATCTTGATTCGATCGTGCATACTTTTTACCGCTACGATCAGCTCCGGGACCGGTTGCATATCCATCGATGACATGAATCGGGCCGCTCGCATCATCCGCAGCGGATCGTCAGAGAAACTTTCATTCGGCGACAAGGGTGTTTTTAGCGTGCGTGACAAAAGATCGATGGCCCCGTCGTACGGATCCACTAATTCCGGATTGTCCGTGGTTAGTTCAATGGCAATTGCATTGATCGTGAAGTCACGACGCGACAAATCGACAATGACGTCATTGGAAAAACGAACGTCGGGTTTTCGTGAATCTGGTGAATATGCCTCGGCGCGGTGAGTCGTAATTTCGAGCGTTCTCCCATTTTTCAAGGCACCGATCGTGCCGAATTTTTCACCTTGCGTCCATATCGAATCCGCCCAATGCTCAAGAATTGCCTTGATCTGTTCGGGATGGGCATCTGTGGTGAAGTCAAAATCAAGCGCGTTGGTGCCCTTATCAAGCAACAGGTCGCGAACTGTGCCACCGACAATGAACAGTCGAAATCCGGCATCTCGGAAGCGCCGGGCCAACGGAGTGAGCTCCTCCAATATCGGAGCGAATCGCTGGGGAATCATATTCATTCAGGTTAGGGTTGGCGACGATCCAATTGTCGAGACCGAATGTGATCTGGTCGGGAGCAGTTGCCGTACCCACTCGTCACCTCGCGCCGTAATCTGGGTAATCACAATGAGTAACTTTTTTAATCCGGCGCCGGCACTACGAGAAGTGGAAAATAGACACATCCGATGTCGATGGTTGATCTCGGCTGTTTCACCACTTGTCTTTGTCTGTCTCGGAGTATTCAGTGCCACGCCGACCCATGCCTTGATCATGCCGGTTGAATTGAGACTTGCATCTCAGAATTTCAACATCTCGCAGTCGTCCAATGTGCGACTTGTAGTGCAGATCGTCGATGACTTGGCGAGAACGGCAATCGCGGCGGATCGAACGTCCACATTTCGCATCATCGCCGGACGACGCGTAACTGCCCGACAGAGTGTCATCGAAATCAGCAACGGGACCATTGGGGTGAAACCGGTTTCGTTTTTGGACATACCGCTTTCCCAAACAGCCCAATCTCAAGGCGGTAACTTCACACTCTCGATTCCAACCACATCGAGTTCGCGGCGCGATGCACTTTCGATTGACAGTCTGGGGATCTATCCGCTTAACGTGCAGATTGTTCAAGACGAGGATGTGGTCGGTCAACTTACAACTTTTATCAATGTGTTTGATCCCTCGGTCACCTATTCACAAATGCCGGTCTCCATCGCCGTTAGCGTGACATCACAGCCCACTCTCCAGCCGGATGGAAGTACATCTGTTTCCGACGGTGCGCGAACACAACTGGACCGATTGGCCGATTTGCTCGAGGTCAATGCGGCTCCAATATCGGTACAGGTTCAACCGGAGTTACTCGAAGGTCTCTTACGCTCCAACCTACCCGAAGATAGTGAGTTGTTGACGCGATTACGCAGCCGATTTCAATTTCAGGATCTGCTCAGCACGACTTACGTTTCATTTGACCCATCAAGTTCACAGCGAAATTCCATGAATCTGGAATTTGCCGATCAACTTCGCCTGGGTGAGAACATCATCGATACAAGTAATGGCGACGCCGCACCCACACGTCATACATGGTTGAGTCGAGTTACCGTCGATAGTGATGGAGTGACCTTGCTTCGCGGCATTGGGGTCAAGTCACTCGTTCTCCTTCCCCAGGCTGCCGCGCCGTTGGGAGCAATTGATAACTACGCGCGTGCCTACAGAGTGAATTTGAGATCACGTGGAACATCCAACGCAGTCATGCTTTTTCTTAGCGACCCGACATACGCCCAAGAAATGTCGGGCGCACACGAGAACCCCGTGCTTGACGCCTATCGAATTGCCGCCGAGTTGATAGCTGAGCGCGACGAGGTCGTGGCTGCACGAGGAGACCCAACTGTTCGCCACAAAGTGCTATCCACCAATACCGGCGAGGTGCAAGATCCAATCCTGATGGGTCGACTTGCCGTTGCCCTTGATCACGCGCCGCAACTCGTTCTTACTGGCCTAGGCGATGTGAAAATTACAGGTATCGAAACTACCGCGATCGATTTGCCCCGCACCACACGAGTGGATTTGATCAACACGAGAGACACATTGGCAACTTTGCTTAGGGAAATCCAATCAACTTCGACAATGTTGTCTGCGGACTCGCCACAGTTACTCGAATGGCCGGCCCTGGTAGCGGTGGCATCGTCCGACACACTTTCATCCGATGATTTTGACCGATACGTCTCGGCGATTCGTGCCAAGTTGCGCACAGTGCGCACATCGATCAAGGTCCCCGAGTCGATTACGTTCACGCTAACCGGCAAGGAAAGCAACCTGCGCCTACAACTTCACAACGCTGCGCTCCAGTCTCTCACCGTGGTCGTCGATCTAGTTAGTGCCAAGTTGCAGTTTCCGTCCGGACCTCAACTGGTCACAATTCCTCCAGATTCTGCCTATGACCTCGTCGTACCCGTCGTGGCTCGAGCAAATGGGACCTTTCCAATTGAAGTAGTACTCCACACCCCCGATGGGGCGACGCAGGTCGGAAAGAGAATTCAGTTATCGGCGCGGGTACGAGCACTGGCCGGTCTTGGGCAATTGGTTACTGGCACCGCTGTCCTCATTTTGATTGTGTGGTGGGCCGCTCACGTTCGCCGCAACCGTCGCGTTGAATCCATGGGGAAGCATCCAGCAGTACGATAAAACCCATGACAATCCGCATAGTGACCGACAGTGCGTGTGATCTTCCAAATGATGTTGCCCTGCAGCATTCGATAACAATCGTTCCGCTTTCGATTCGATTTGGTACCGAGGAATTCATTGACCGAGTGGATCTCACTACCGAACAATTTTGGGAAAAATGTGCGGCGTCACCGGTGTTGCCCGAAACGGCCGCCCCTTCTCCTGGACAATTTGAATCTGCCTTTCGACAGCTGGCAGCGGCGGGCGCAAGTGGCATCGTGGTCATATCGCTTTCATCTGAGCTATCGGCAACGATGCAAAGCGCCGAAGTGGCGGCCAAATCTCTTGCCGACACGATTCCTATTCGTGTGATCGATTCTCGCTCCGCATCCATGGGCGAAGGGATGGCCGCGGTTTCCTGCGCAAAGTTGGCAAATAGTGGTGGGACTTTGGATCAAGTTGCCGAGTTGGCCATCGCACTTTCCGGCAGGACAAAGGTGTGGGCCGCATTGGACACCCTTGATGCACTGAAAAAGGGTGGCCGCATTGGTGGCGCCAAGGCACTTCTCGCCTCGGCATTATCGATCAAGCCGATCATCGCAATCATGGACGGCAAAGTCGCCGAAGGTGGGCGGCAACGAACGCGAAGCAAGGCTATTGCATTTCTGATCGACAAGGTTCGTGAAGCTGGTCCACTCGAGTACCTGTCCGTCCTTCAGGCCCAATGTCGAGATACAGACATCCTCCTTGATGGGCTCAGAGAGTTTTATCCGGGCGACATTGTAGTTGGTGACATTGGTGCTGTGATTGGGTCTCACGCCGGGTCGGGCACAATTGGAGTCGGGTTCGTCATCGCAAAATAATTGCGTCTGCTATCCACAAAACACGAGGGTCGTTCGCACTAGCGTCGCGTTTCAGCGATGTCCATTGAAAGCACTCTTCCGGAATTGATTGGCGGTCGCTACCACTTAGAGCGTCAAATCGCACGTGGTGGAATGGCCGAGGTGTGGTTGGCAACAGACACCTTTTTAACAAGAGAAGTGGCTGTCAAGCTTCTCAAACCCCATTTGGCTGATGACCCTGTTGTTACAGAACGATTCCGTCGCGAAGCCGTCGCTTGCGCTGGTCTCGACCATCCAAATATTGTGGCCGTGTACGACTGTTTTGAACACAACAGTCGACAGGCCGTGGTGATGCAATATGTGCCCGGTAAAAGTCTGCGCGAAATTCTCGACCGACGCCAACGTCTTGGTCCCGAACTAACCACACATATAGGTGCATCAATTGCTGCTGGATTAGACGCGGCACATCGTGCTGGTTACGTACACCGTGACGTCAAGCCGGGGAATATTCTGCTCACGCCCGATGGCCGATGCTTGCTTACCGATTTTGGAATTGCCAAAGCACTGATTGCAACTGGCGAAGACCTCACCAACGACAACATCATGATGGGCACCGCAAAATATCTCTCCCCCGAGTTGGTACGAGGCAAGCCACTTGATGGGCGGGCCGACCTGTACGGCTTGGGACTTGTCCTGTACGAATGTTTGGCCGGTCGTGTACCTTTCATCGGCGAAACTGATGCCGATACCGCTCTTGCCAGACTTCAGCGGGAGCCAACTGACCTCGGGAGGCTGCGACCATCATTGTCTCCACAGTTGATCAAAGTTGTCCACAAATTGCTGGCTCGAAATCCCGACCATCGCTTTGCCACGGGAGCCGAAACCCGAGCCGCACTTATCAGTGCTGGTAGCGGACAACACGATCACACCACCTCGATTACCCCACCGTCAGGACTGGCTTCGACCCAGCCTGGCGCAATAAAGGCAAATCAACGTGTCACAACCTCGCCGAGCTCGATTCGAGGTCGCATTCCGGGCGAACCGACCCCCACACTTTCACCAATACGAACGCCGACACGCCAATCGACCGGGAACCCGCCGCGCGGACCGGCTCACGGCAGCAATCGCCGACTCCTCGCAATTATTGGAGCCATCCTTGTGATTTGCGCAATTGTGTTGTGGCAGGTGGTGAAAGAAACTCAACCCGGCCAACCGATTGTGGATGGCACCCTCGTGGTCCCATCAGATCTCGAACCATTGAGTATTTTGTCGGCCGCCAGCTTTGATCCAAATGGTGACGACGGGCATGAAAATGAGGCGCAAATCGGTGCGCTTCTTGACGGCGATCCGGCCTCAACTTGGACAACTACTTGCTACAGCAACCAATATTTCGGATCAAAAGAGTTTGTCGGAGTTTTGCTTCATTTATCTCGGTCAGCCACCGGAACCCTCGGCATTGGAATGACGAATGCGCCATGGACGATCGAAATATATACCGCGCAAGATACAGCACCGGGACAACTCTCGGGGTGGGGGCAACCCGTTGAAAAGTTGTATAGCACCACGCGTCAACGAGGGATCTTTACAATTTCTTCTCCTGCAAACTATGTCCTTGTGGTACTGCGTGAAGTTGGTCGAAGCAATGAATGTAGTGAGGCCAACCCATACCAAGGAATTCTCTCAGGAGTCACCTTCGGCGAGGGTTAGCCTTAAACCATGCCATCCAATCCATTTACCGATTCACGGTGGGCATCCAATTCCGTCGAATCGATCGATCGAATCATTGCCTCGATTCGTCGCTATACAACTCGACCACTGGTCGTAGTCGCCCGTGGACTTGTATTTGGTGTCTTGGCCCTGGCTGCGGGATTCCTTGTCATCACCCTGCTAATCATTGGTGGTACTCGTGGATTGGTATCTCTTGGTGATATCTGGTTTGCTCATGGCACGGCGGTATGGCTCTCATACATCGTCCTCGGCTCCATATTCACCCTCACGGGAACATTCCTGATGCGACGGCGCCGACCACCCCGCAACTGAAAGGCACCCATGTCAGCTGTCAAGTCATCGCACAATGTCGTCATCATTGGTTCGGGTCCGGCTGGACTCACCGCCGCTATCTATGCGGCCCGGGCCAATCTCGCTCCCCTCGTCATTGAAGGTGAGCCTTCGTCGACTTCCGACCAACCCGGCGGTCAACTAATGCTCACTTCTGAAGTAGAAAATTTTCCGGGATTTCCAGAGGGGATCACAGGACCTGAACTGATGTTGCGTTGTCGTGATCAAGCAACCAAATTTGGTGCGACATTCATCACCGAAAAGGTTTCCAAGGTCGACTTTTCAGGGCGTCCGTTGCGGGTTTTTGTTCGAGATACTGAGTACACCGCTGAGTCCGTCATTGTCTCAACAGGAGCGCAATCGCTGATGCTCGGTCTGGAGGAAGAGACACAACTGATTGGTCACGGTTTATCCACATGTGCCACCTGTGATGGATTTTTTTTCCGCGGACAACAAATTGCGGTCGTTGGTGGCGGTGATTCGGCTTTAGAGGAAGCGCTGTTCCTGACTAAATTTGCTTCACACGTAACTATCATTCATCGTCGAGACTCGCTGCGGGCATCAAAAATCATGCAGGATCGCGCCTTCAGAAACGACAAGATTTCGTTCCTTTGGAACACAAAAGTGACGAAACTTCACGGTCACGCAAAACTTTCTGGACTTGAGGCAACTAGTACCATTGATGGTTCAACATCAAACCTAGACGTCGGCGGTGTGTTCATTGCAATTGGTCATCGACCAAATACCGATATTTTCAAAGGGATATTGGACATGGAGGACAGCGGCTATCTCACAACTCGACCCGGATCGACCTACACCAATATTGACGGTGTCTTTGCGTGCGGAGATGTTCAGGATCACACCTACCGACAGGCGGTGACGGCCGCCGGTTCTGGATGTATGGCCGCTATTGACAGTGAACGTTGGCTTGAGTCACAGCACTCTTGACAGATTTTTGACTCGGGAACAAATTCGTCTCCGCGCTTGTTGTAATAGATAACATCAACAAGTCTTCAGATCACGCGAATCGCGCGTAACCACCTCGAGACCATCACATAAGGAACCTTTATGGCAGACGGAATCATCACCCTCACAAGTACTAATTTTGACGAAATTGTAAAGAACAGCGGTACGCCAATCGTCGTTGACTTTTGGGCAGAATGGTGCGGACCGTGTAAAGCGATCGCGCCAGTTTTGCAAGAAATCGCCTCCGAAATGACTGGCAAACTCAGTGTCGCCAAACTTAACGTTGACGAGCACGGCGACATTGCCCAGCGGTTCAATGTGATGAGCATTCCAACTCTTCTCGTGTTCGATAAGGGCGAGGTGAAAAAGCGCCTAGTTGGAGCCAAGGGCAAGGGTCAACTTCTTCAGGAGCTTGCAGAATTCCTTCCCGTTTCCCTTTAGCACAAGGTCAGCGCGGCGAGTCAGTCCGTGAGCTTCAGCAGCGTCTGATTGCTGCCGGAATTCTCAGCAACACGATCAAAGAACCGGGTTTCTTTTGTCGCGCCACCGGCGACGCGCTCATGAAGTTTCAATCCAAGCAAGGTCTTCCGTCGAATGGAAATTGCGACCAAAATACGTGGTCGGCATTGGTTGAAGCGGCTTGGGTTCGTGGCTCCCGACTTTTGTATTTTACTTCCCCCCAAATGCGTGGCGATGATGTTGCATCTTTGCAACACGAACTCGCAAAACTCGGATTCGACTGCGGACGAGTTGACGGAATACTCGGACCGCAGTCTGTGCATGCACTCACCGACTTTCAAACCAATTATGGACTCGCGCCCGATGGCATTTGCGGGGCCGAAACTCTTCGCGCATTGGATCGAGTAATTGGACATGGCGGAGATGGTCCAGGAATTGTGACGGTTCGCGAGTACGAGGAATTATTCAGAAGTGATTTCTTTGGTAGTGAAGGAACGCCACCGCGAGTTGTCATCGCCACATTGCGCAACAAATCGTCTCAACTGGTGCACCTCGCCCAACAAATTTCTCGCCGGCTTCATTCACAATCCGATCAAGTGATCATCATTGATCACGCCGACATCACCGCGCACATTCGAACGGCAAACACTTTCTCCGCGCACGTATATATTGGAATTGACTACAGCGCCGGTGATGGTGACTCTGTCGCCTATTACGAAACGCCAACCTTTGTTTCTCAGGGAGGTCGATCACTAGCTCGGCGAGTGGCTCGGGAACTTGGTGCGCTGAACGAAAGCGCAGTTCGAATAAGTGGGATGCGTCTACCGGTGCTACGCGAAACCCAGATGCCGGCGGTAATTTGCCATATCGGAGTACCGGCGATGTCGATCGATCACCAGAAAACGTATGCTGATGCGCTGGCAACAGCCCTCTCGATGTGGATCGCGGAAATTATCGGCGGATCTCCAGATTCAACCCCGGCCTCCCCCGTCTAGGATATCCACAGGGTTATCCACAGGATGTGTGAAAG
Source organism: uncultured Acidimicrobium sp. (assembly GCA_964351545.1). Classification (GTDB taxonomy): domain Bacteria; phylum Actinomycetota; class Acidimicrobiia; order Acidimicrobiales; family Ilumatobacteraceae; genus UBA3006. Next base: position 3,070 of record CAYGOJ010000027.1, on the reverse strand, counting down.
GTAAAGTTAAGCGTCACCATAAATCTCCGAGTGAACTTCACTCTATGACCTAGGGATTACTGGGGCCTTCTGCAATCAAGCGGTACATCCGCTCCAAGTCGTCGAGATCGGCAAAGTGAATAATTACTTTCCCGTTTTTTCCTGACATCATCACATTGACTGTCGTCCCCAGATGTTCAGCGAGAAGATGTTCAAGTTCTAATAGTCCAGGAGCACGCAGGCTAGGTCGATCGGGAGTCAACGGCGACGACCCAGTTTTTCTCTTTTGGCCGGGCTCCGCGATCTCTGGTGCCGGACGCTGATGGTCGCGAACGGCGTCTTCGATTGCCCGCACCGTCCAGTTATCGTCGGCCGCTCGGCGTGCCAGTTTTTCTTGGAATGACCTATCTGGGCTTCCCAATAAGGCTTTGGCATGCCCGGCCGACAGACGACCGTTAGCCAGCAACTGCTGTATGGCAGCCGGTAGTGCAAGCAATCGAACTGAATTTGTAATCGCCGATCGACTGCGGCCTACTTTTTTTGCAATGTGCTCGTGTGTCATTCCAAAATCATCAAGCAACTGTTTGTACGCCGCTGCTTCTTCCAGTGGGGTGAGATCTTGACGGTGTAAATTTTCAACCAGTGCTTGTTCGACGGATGACACATCGTCGGTGACCCGAATGATCGCCGGAATGACGGTGAGTCCGGCACGAGTCGCGGCTCGCCAGCGCCGTTCACCAGCAATTAATTCGTAGCGGCCATCTTTTCCCGGACGAACGAGAATAGGTTGCAACAATCCAATTGCTCTAATTGACGCCGACAGTTCGCTCAGCGTGTCTTCATCAAAATGAACGCGTGGCTGATGAGGATTTGGGTCGATTGCGCTGACTTCAATATCTCGAAGCCCAGCGTTGGACGCAATGGCTGTACCTGTTTGCGGACTTACATCCGACGGAATCAGGGCCCCAAGTCCCTTACCTAGTCCGCTGTGGCGGGCCACCGCTTACCTCCAGTGCTACTGCTCGGTAGGCCTTGGCGCCTGCCGATGATGAATCAAAAGTGATGATCGGTTTGCCATGTGATGGGGCCTCTGCAAGACGAACTGTGTGTGGAATTACTGTCGGGCAAACTTTGTCACCGAAGTGCTCCCGTACCTCACTCACTACGTCACTGGAAAGCTTGGTTCGAGAGTCGTACATAGTGCAGATGATTGTTGAAACACCCAATCCGGGATTGAGGTTGCGACTGACGAGAGCCACGTTTCGTAACAATTGTCCAAGGCCCTCCAACGCGTAATATTGGCATTGAACCGGAACCACCACTTCATGTGCCGCGGTCAAGCCATTTACCGTAAGCAGTCCAAGAGAAGGCGGACAGTCAATAATCACATAATCAAATTGGTCAGAAATCGGGGCAATCGCTTTCTTCAAGCGGGTTTCCCGACCCATCGCTGGAACTAATTCAATCTCTGCCCCGGCCAGATCTAAACTTGCCGGGGCCACGAACAAATTCTTTACCGCCGTTGGTTCGAGACAATCTTCTAAGGGTGCTTCATGGAGCAAAACGTCATACACGGTGGTTTCCAGGTCTCGGGTGTCAAGCCCGAGCCCAGTTGATGCATTTCCTTGCGGGTCGAGGTCGATGAGCAGCACTCGGTAGCCAAGTTCAGCCAGACAGGCGCCCAAGTTGATGGCCGTGGTTGTCTTACCCACACCACCCTTTTGGTTGGCAAAGGCCATGATTCGGGGTAGCGGAAGACGCTGGTTTGACATCGCTGGTACCGCCGGAACCTCGGGGGTCGGTGCTGATCGAGACTTCAAACGAATCCGAGCCATGATGGCTCAATGGTACCCAATAAGGGCTGGGGGCTTGGGGATATCTCAGGTGTGTTCCACGTGGAACACTGCCACGGGGCCAATCCGCTGCGGATTACTCACTCCATGTTTGGTCACATCAATTCCTGCCCATCGGTCGGGCTCGTCTTCGGGGGGTTCACTGATAACCGCAATTCCCCCAAGTCGTACAAACAAAGCCGACAGGGCAAGGGTGGCTAACGGGGGACCAAAGCCCCTGCTGATCGCTGCATCGAAGGAATGTCGCCAATCGGGCAGCCGACTGAGGTCCGCCGCATCGGCACAGCGAATGATGACCCGATCGGCAATGCCAAGGACATTAACGGCCCGAACTAGTGCGTCGGCACACTTCGTTCGCCGGTCGACCAGGGTCATCTCGACGGTCGGTCGACACAGGGCGACAATCAGCCCCGGTACACCCGCCCCGCTTCCAAGATCGATAATCCGAACAGCATCCGATGGCAAGGCATCGGCAAACCATGTCGAGTGGCGAATCGTCTCGCTGATCGGGGTCGAGCCCAGGGTGCCAATTCGCTGGGCCTCACCCAACACTTGCAACAGACCTTCGTGATCAACGGGGGGTTCGAGTGCTGATGACACGTCGACGATGGTACCTACAGATCAGGGCCCAGGGCCCCACAAGCACTCGATTCGATAGCTGTTATTGAGTTGGTTCGGCCAGCGACACGACGACACGACGATGTGGGTCTTCACCCTCCGAATGCGTGGCAATACCTTCCATCTCGGCAAGGGAATCATGGACAATCTTACGGTCCGCAGAATTCATGGCCTCCAGGGCCCGCGGCTGGCCACCGGCGAGAACTTCGTTGGCCACCTTGATCGCAAAACGACCCAACGCCTCGCGGCGACGCTCTCGATACTTGGCAATATCAATACGCAAATGGGTGTCATGATCACCAAGGCGACGCTGGCTCACGACGCGGGTCAGGTCTTGCAATGCCATCAATGTTGTGCCTCGTTGACCAACCAATACATTGAGATCTTCACCGTCAACTTGAATATCGATATCGTCGTTTTCGACAGTCGCCACAACTGATCCGACGAGGGCCGCCGAACGGAGGACACCCTCCAAAAATGTGGTCGCGACAGCACTCACAGTGCTGGCATCGACATGTGGCTGCTCTGGTCGGGGTTGATCCGCGCGTGGTTGATCAGAACGCGGCGAGCGCTCCCGCGCGGGTCGCGGTTCTCGGGGTGGGCGGGTAGTGGATTCGCTG
>CAYGOJ010000026.1:0-17138 GCA_964351545.1 uncultured Acidimicrobium sp. | reverse complement strand
GTGTCGAAGAGGGGACTTGAACCCCTACGCCCTTTCGAGCGCCAGCCCCTCAAGCTGGTGCGTCTGCCAATTTCGCCACTCCGACGTGGAAATAAATCTTATCTAATACGTGAAATTACCGACTCAGGCGAGAAAAATGCTGAGAGCGATCACCGACATCACCCAGACAAGGGCAAAAACCATAGTGATGCGATTCAGGTTTCGTTCGGCCGCCGCGGACCCAAGCGCGGCCGCTCCTCCGCCACCGAACATGTCACTCAGGCCACCGCCGCGCCCACTATGCAAAAGAACTCCAACGACCATGGCCGTCATCGACACGACATTGATCACAATCGTCAGGGTGGTCATTAAACTTCGCACGGCTAGAAATTCTACTGGATTACTCGGGAAAGTGGCACGCAGAATACTGCCCAGTTCCACGCAGGACAAGTTCCGGTTCCTGCTCGGCACAAATCTCTTTGGCCTTCCAACATCGAGTTCTAAATCGGCATCCCGATGGTGGATCGACGGGAGACGGAACATCGCCTTCCAGCATGATTCGCTTTCGAGAACGCTCGATCGTGGGGTTTGGAACGGGAACCGCCGACAGGAGCGCGACTGTGTACGGATGAGTGGGATTGTTGTAGACGACTTCCTTTGGACCAATTTCCATAACCTTGCCGAGATACATGACCGCCACCCGATCGGCGATATGGCGGACGACGGAGAGGTCATGAGCGATGAATACATACGACATTCCGAGTCGACTCTGCAAATCGGAAAATAGATTGACAACCCCGGCCTGAATACTCACATCCAACGCCGACACTGGCTCGTCTAACACGATGAGCGATGGATTTAACGCCAATGCCCGAGCAATCCCTATGCGCTGACGCTGACCGCCCGAAAATTCATGTGGAAATCGTTGCGAGTGATCGGCAGACAGACCTACCAGCTCAAGCAATTCCGTCACCCGTTCGGAATGAACCCCCGGTTCCTTTTGTACCACCAAAGGCTCGGCAATCGAAGCGCCGACGGTCATTTTTGGATCGAGCGAGGCAAAGGGGTCTTGAAAAACTATCTGCATTCGTCGACGCAATAGCCGCATGTCCTCAAATTTCAGGGTTGATAGGTCTCGACCCTCGAACGACACCGTTCCGGACGTTGGTTGAACAAGCTGCATGATCAGACGGCCAACCGTGGTCTTGCCGGAACCCGACTCCCCCACGATTCCCAGGGTCTGACCCTTCTCAACGTTGAACGAGACCCCTGATACCGCTTGAACTACTCGTTTAATCTTTCGAGCCCCCCGCAATGCGCGAATCTCAAAATTCTTGACCAATTGATCAACTCGAAGCAAAGGCTCGCTCACGACTTGGCCGCCAGGTCAGAAACAATTTCTTCGACTCGGATACAGGCTGTTTCCAAATCGCCAAATGCTCGCAGGTCTGGCAATACTTCGTCGCACTCCGGTCGTGAAAACAGACAGCGTGGGCTAAACCCGCACCCCGTCGGAGGGCGCAGCATATTTGGAGGGAATCCCTTGATGGGTTCGAGTCGTTCAACCCCCATGCGCGGTAGCGAATTGAGTAGGCCACGCGTGTACGGGTGACTGGAGTGATCGAACAGCGAATCCACTCCACCCTTTTCCACATTTCGTCCGGCATACATCACATTCACCCGACTGGCTACACGGGCGATAACTCCAAGATCATGAGTTATCAGAACGACAGCGGTTCCAAATTTATCTTGCACTCGCTGAATCACCTCAAGTATTTGGGCCTGAACGGTGACGTCTAGAGCCGTCGTCGGCTCATCGGCGATTAGGACCTTGGGATTATTGGCAATCGCCATCGCGATAACTACACGTTGTCTCATGCCTCCCGAAAATTCGTGCGGATATTGCATCGCACGATCGGCCGGCTGGGGAATACCCACCAAATCGATCAATTCGATGGAGCGATCTGCGGCAGCCTTCTTCGTCATCTTCTGATGCGACTGCAACATTTCGGCAATCTGATTACCAACACGATGAACGGGATTTAAGGCGGAGAGCGGGTCTTGGAAGATCATCGAGATCAATCGTCCGCGCACCGAGCGCAGGCGGCGACGATTGGCGCCGATGAGCTCCTCGCCGTTCAGCAACACCGAGCCCGTCACCTTGGCGCTCGGGGGCAGTAGGCCCATCGCCGCCAAGAAAGTGACCGATTTGCCCGATCCGGATTCACCGACGACACCCATCAACTCGCCGGCCGCGACATCGATATCGACACCGCGAACTGCCTGCAACTCGCCTAGTGGTGTGTCGAAGGTGACTCGCAGGTCTCTAATTGAAAGTACTAATTCAGACATCAACTACCCATGTCCAGGCGCGGGTCGGTGGCATCGCGCAGTGCATCGCCAATGAAATTGATGCACAACGAAATAATGACTAAAGCGACACATGGAAACACGGCCATCCACCAGAATCCTGTTTGCACGGCTCCCTTGGCCTGTCCGACGAGTAAGCCGAGCGAAGTCGTCCCGGCACCGGCCTGCGGACCATAACCGAAGAATGAAAGCGTGGCTTCGCCAATAATTGCACCTACCACGGAAAATGTCAGTGCGACCATGATAGGGCCGATCGAATTCGGCAATAAGTGACGCACGATGATATACCGCCTTGAAGCACCGACCGCCTTGGCCGATTCGATAAATTCTCGCTCCTTAAGCGATAACACCTGGCCACGCACAATACGCGCCACGGTCATCCAGCCGAATATCGCCAAGAGAAAAATAATAAATCGGATCGATCCAGAGTCGCCGATGATCGGCGAAAGAAAGCCAAGCGCACCGATCATATTTCGCACCACAAGCAGCGCTACCAGGAATGGAAATGCCAAAAAGAGATCGGTCACCCTCATCACCACATCGTCGAAGAATCCGCCGCGAAACCCGGCCACGGCCCCGACGACACAGCCGATGACAACCGAAATGATCGCGCTCGACAGTCCGATGATGAGCGAGACTCGAATTCCGAAAATGAGACGGCTGTAAATGTCACGTCCAATATCGTCTGTTCCCATCCAGGCAATGCTCTGTGGTGGCAAGAATGAGTTGGGCGGTTCCTTTACCCGTTGATTGACGCCGTATCGCGCAGTAATTGGAGACAACACCACCATCAGAATAAATAGGCCAAGCACCAGGCAACTGGCAACAGCGGCCTTATGACCGATAAAGCGACGTAGCGCCATTCGCTTCGGCGAGGGAAGAACTAGGGCCGCATCACTCAAGACGAATCCTCGGATCTAACCATGCATAGGTGAGGTCGGCGATCAAGTTGAACATAAGTATTGAAATCACGATGAGAACCATCCATGGCATCATCAACGGAAAGTCGCCATCGCTGAAAGCCCGGAGGAAATACCGACCCATACCCGGGTAGTCGAAAATATTCTCCGTGATGATCAATCCGCCGACAATGGACCCAACATCAATCGCCGCAATGGTGACAACCGGAATCAAGGCATTGCGCATTCCATGTCGAATGAGTATTCGCCGTTCACTTATGCCCTTCGAGCGAGCCGTGCGCATGTAGTCAGAGTTCATCACATCCAACAGGGAAGAACGCATGTATCGGCTGTACACAGCGATGATCTGAATGGCAACAACAATTGTCGGAAGTGCCATGTGTTTCAGCATCAACACAGCATTGAACCCTTCCTGTCCAGGCGGATAAACACCCGAAGTTGGAAAGAGAGTCTGGCCAAACCAACGACTCCAATACACCGCGAATAGAAGCTGCAACAAAATCGAGGAAATGTATGGCGGAATCGAGATACCGATGAAGGCGGCTGTATTCACGGCGACATCGCGTCGACCGCCAGGGTGCAACGCGGCAAAAACGCCGATGCCCAAGCCGACCGTGATTCCGACAATACTGGCAAGCGCCCCCAGTCGAAGACTGTTGGCCAAGGCATCTTTGAGGGCGGGAAACACTTCTCGGCTTCCCTTAATACTGCGCGGCCAGTCATAGGTAACGAAGTGTTGCAGCCAATTGAGATATCCAGTTACATAATTGGAACCAAGGCCGTTTAACGCCTTGTACTCGGCAATTTTCGCCGGAGATGCCCGGGGATTTGCCCTCAAATAACTATTGACAGGGTTAGTACCTAGTCGTAATGCCACATAAACCAGAAAGGTAACCAGCAACAATGTCGGAATCGCCCATGCGATTCGGCGAGCAATGTAGCGCAACATGTGATTCCTTACTCAACATAACGCAGACGGTGCGCGAATCAAGCCACTTGCCTGATCCGCGCACCGTTCTTGCGATTCTTGGATGTATACCTGACCTAGAGAACCGTCACGACTGGTTCGCCAGCCATCAAGTTCGTAAGGGCATATGCACCATCGTTCGTTGTCGCCCAAACTCCTGGGCTAACAGGGAACACGGTCGTCCACACCATCCACGAAGAGTTTGCACACTCCGTGACTGGGTTTAGACAACCTGGCCATTGCTCGGCACCAATGACGATTTGTCCGTCACCATCCACATCAGTCCACTGGTTGAAGTTGATGAACGCCGTGTAGTTGTTCAACTCAGCGTCAACTGGACCGCCGACTTTGTCCGTGCGCCAGAAACCCGACTTGGGGAACTGGAACAACGGCAACATCACGTGATCAGCAGCCATCAAGCGAAGAACTTGTTTGATCTGATCCGCGCGAACAGCCGTATCTACTTCACCATCGGCCGCATAGAGCAAGTCCGATGCCTCCGGATTGCACCAACCTTGGCTGTTTTGTCCAGCGTTTGAGTTGGCAGATGTTGGAATCTGGTCACAGACAAACGAACTGGTTAGATAACCAGGGTCCGGTGGAGCCGTGCTGATGTACATCGCCATGTCATAGTCCAGAGCCGGGAGCCGTACCTGGAAGTAACAATCGGCGTCGCAGTTATCCGCAGCGACATTGAAACCGGCCGCTTGTAGCAATGGGATGAGATAAGCCTGAGTGTTCTCGCGACGGGTGTTGCCCGTGTTGATGATCCAGCGGATTGCCGGAGCTGACTCGCCATCTTTGGCCCAATAGCCATCGCTGCCCTTTGCCCAACCATTATCGGTGAGCAATGTTTCCGCACCTGTCGGATCGTAACTACCGGCAAATTCGTCTCCTTCGCAGTTCGGCCCAGGAACGATCGGACCGCACTGCAAGAGCACGCCCTGATCGCTAATTGGGATGTAAATCTGCTCGAAGAGCGCTTCGCGATCGATTGACATCGAGAATGCGGCACGGAAGATTGGATCGGCGAACGGACCGCACTTCTGATTGAAGTAGAACCCTTCGTAGTCTCCACCGAACGTGACCTTCGATGTGATGTTGTCCTGTGCGACTGCTTCAGTGATGCCGCCGAAGTACTGCGGATAAATGAAGTCAACTTCGCCGGCCTTGATCGACGCAATTTCTGTGTCGCTGTCGGCCTTTGGAACCATCACGATCTTCGGTGTCACTGCCTTGTCGGTGCCCCAGTAATTTTCGTTTGGAACAAAGACGACTTGGCTTGGGCTCCAGGAATCCATGACGTACGGACGACCCGAATATGGAAGGAAGTCGGCAAAGTCACCAGAGATGTCTGATGTATTTTCTACCGATCCAGCCTTGATGAGCGCTCCGAAAAGTGTCTTGTACGGCGCGTACACAGACTTAAAGGTGGCGATAACTTGCTTGTCGCTCGTGCCAGCCTCGACCGAAGTGATCTGGTCGTAACCGACAGTAGACAGTGACCCGGGCGTATTAAGTACGGCTTCCCATGTGCCTTTGAAGTCGGCCGCGGTAATCGGCGTTCCATCTTCCCACACGGCTTCTTCGGCAATGTCGTAAGTAATGGTCATCCCATTGCTGGTCGACTCTGGAGCTACGTAGTCATAGGTCACATTGGCACAGTCAGCCAAACTTGTTGGATAACTTACCTCTGGAACCGGTGCCTCCGTATCGGTTGTAACGGTAGCCTCATCGTCGCTGCCGCATGCCGCGACCACAAGGGCCAGAGCAGCAAATCCAGCCGCAATTCGAATACCTTTTTTGGTTTTTGTCACTATCGACCTCCCCGTCGAATTAGGTGGAAACATTCTCGTTTCCGTTTGAAGACACGAGCGGAATACCCGTATCGGATGTGCTTACACTAACACGACGACTTAGGACCGCAACCGGTACTGGACGATGCGCCCAAATTCGGCGGGATCGAGGCTGGCCCCGCCCACAAGCGCCCCGTCTATATCTGGTTGCGCCATTATTTCGCAAATATTGGCCGCTTTCACGCTTCCGCCATATTGGAGTCGAATCGCCTCTGCGACCTGTCGTCCCGAGAGAAGGGCGACCTCTGCTCGAATTGCCCCGATCACTGCCTGGGCGTCACCGGCGGTGGCGGTTCTCCCTGTACCTATTGCCCAGATCGGTTCATAGGCGATAACCATGGATTTCACCAGCTCGGGGCGCAGCGATGCCAGCGCCGCACGAATCTGTCCCAAAACCTTGGTAGTTGTCAATCCAGACTCTCGCTCGGTCAGAGTCTCTCCCACACAAAGGATTGGTGTCATGCCATGTTTCTGAACGGCAATGATTTTGCTATGCACCATTTCGTCGGTTTCACCAAATAATTCTCGACGCTCACTATGTCCACAAATAACATAGGAGACATGTAGTTTCGACAGAAATGCCGGTGAAATTTCGCCGGTATACGCGCCCTTGTCTTCCCAATGACAATGCTGCGCCCCAAGCGACAGTTGCAGCGAATCTGCATCAATCAAAGTTTGCAAACTTCTCAGATCTGTGAATGGAGGGTGGACACTGACATCAACAAAGTCGAAATCTTCCTTCGTCAATAGATAGGCAAGTTTTTGTATCACTTGAATAGATTCAAAGTGATTGTGATTCATTTTCCAATTGGCGCTCATCAACGGTTTGCGCATGATTGCCTTGCTATCTGACACGTGGTGCTCCCCGCAACGCAGCCAATCCTGGTAGATCGCCGAGCTCCAGAAACTCGAGCGAGGCACCCCCACCCGTCGATAGGTGATCTATTTGATCCGCCAAATCGAATTGAGCCAACGCCGCAGCCGAGTCGCCGCCGCCGACAACGCTAAACGCCTTGGTGTCAGCAATTGACTGAGCGATCGTTCTCGTCCCGGCCGCAAATCTGTCGTCTTCAAACATTCCCATAGGACCATTCCAAAACACCGAACGGGCATCCATAATCACATCACTAAAGGCTGCAGCCGTTCCTGGGCCAATGTCTAATCCTCTTGAACCATCTGGTAGTCGCCGACCAAATGTGGCAAATCTCCCCGCCATATCTAATCCAACAATATCTTCTGGCAGGTGAATTCGAATCGGACCGGCGAGCAACCGCTTACATGTTTCAATTTGATTTGCTTCGACAAGCGAGTTCCCGATCGAAATCCCCTGTGCGGCGAGAAAAGTAAAACACATCGCGCCACCAATAAGCACCTCATCAACAACCTTAGACAATGCCTCGATCACCCTGATTTTGTCACTTACCTTGGCTCCACCGAGCACGGCCACAAATGGGCGCTTGGGGTTTTCTCTTAGTTGACTCAATACCTCAATCTCGTGCCATAACAAGCGACCCGCGGCCGATGGCAACGTGCGAGGTGGACCAACCACCGAGGCATGCGAACGATGGGCTGCCCCAAAGGCATCATTAACGTAGAGATCGATTCCCGAGATCAGCCATTTGACAAATTCTGGATCGTTTGCCTCTTCTCCCGAATTGAAACGCAAATTTTCCATCAACTCAACCTGGGGAACCAACTCGCTCAATTTCTGTCGAATTGGCGCCATCGAAAATTTTTCGACTGTGCCGCCGGAGGGTCGCCCCAGATGACTCGCGCACACCACCGCCGCACCGCGTTCAACCAGCCACTTAATTGTGGGAATTGCAGCGCGAATGCGAAAGTCGTCCGTTACGACTCTGGCACTATCCGGACCAGACATTGGCACATTGAAGTCGGCCCGAACGAGTACGCGTTTGCCACTCACGTCACCAAGACTTTCCAAATCGGGCAGGGGCAACATTTAGGCTGATCGAAACCGATCTATAGGTTCTTGCCGACGTGCAGTACCAGATCCAGGAGGCGATTCGAGTAACCCCACTCATTGTCATACCAACCGAATACTTTGGCCATCGATCCAAGACTCATGGTTAGTTCGCTATCAAAGATACAACTATGTGGATTGGTAACTATGTCACTTGACACAATCGGTACATCTGTGTACTCAATTATTCCCTTTAGCGGGCCATCCGCTGCGGCTTTGAATGCCGCATTAATTTCGTCCTTTGACGCGGCGTTCTTCAGATTGACAACAAAGTCGGTAATCGAGCCGGTTGGCACCGGTACGCGCAAGGAAGTTCCGTCCAACCTTCCCTTCATCGATTCAAGAACCAGGCTTGTCGCTCGCGCCGCGCCCGTCCCCGTCGGAATGATATTGATTGCCGCCCCCCGTGCACGCCGCAAATCGCTATGGGGGCCATCAACAAGCTGTTGATCACCGGTGTAGGCATGCACCGTGGTCATCATCCCCTGGGCTATACCGAAGGCATCGTCGAGAACCTTAACCATCGGTACAAAACAATTTGTGGTGCAACTTGCGTTGGAAATTACCTTGTGTTTGCTCGGATCAAAATCAAGGTGGTTAACGCCAACAACAAACGTTGCGTCGGCTCCTGCAGATGGGGCCGAAACGATTACGACGGATGCGCCAGCCTCTAGGTGCGATGCCGCCTTGTCTCGTTCGGTAAAAAAGCCGGTGGACTCAATCACTACATCGACGTCAAGGTTTCGCCACGGCAGATCCTTTGGATCCCGTATTTGCAACACCTGCAGAGTTTTTCCATCGACCAAGATTCCAGAATCAGTTGCCGATATATCACTTGGAAGTATTCCCAGAACCGAGTCGTGCTTGAGCAAATGTGCCATCGTGGTCAAGGATCCAAGGTCGTTAACCGCGACAATTTCTAAATCTGCACCTCTGGTGCGTGCGGCGCGAAAAAAGTTTCTGCCAATTCTTCCGAATCCGTTAATACCAATGCGAACAGTCATAGCAATCGACTTTAGCCTCGCGCGAGTCACCGACCCGTTAGGTCATCAAGGTAAACGGTTATCTGGCAATGTCACGATGTGTCACACGCGGACTTTGCCCCTGTGTCGTTAGCCACTCGCCGATCGCTGCCGCAATCGCCACGGACCGATGTCGACCACCGGTACAGCCAATAGCGATTGTGAGATAGCTCTTACCCTCCGATTTGTACGCGGGGATAAGCAATTCCAATAGTCCGTGAACTCGATCCAGAAAATCCCGCGACAAGGGTTGATCGAGCACATAGCGACGAACATCCTCGTCAAGTCCCGACTGCGGTCGCAATCGTTCATCCCAGTGTGGGTTTGGCAGGAAGCGAACATCTAGAACCATGTCGACATCGAGCGGAATCCCGTGTCGAAATCCAAACGAAGTTACCGATACCTGCATTCCGGAACTGTCCTCGCCACTGGAAAACAATTCAACAATCTGTGACTTCAATTGATGAACATTCAAATTGCTGGTATCGATGACAAGATCCGCCGATCCCTTAACCGGTTCGAGCAATATCCGCTCATAATCGATCGCCTCGGCGATACTCGGGTGCTGATGAGCGAGTGGATGTTTTCGCCGAGTCGCACCGTACCGTTTCACCAACTCGGGAGTGGATGCATCGAGAAATAATATTCGCACTCGATTTCCTGCTTCGCGCAATCGATGTACCGCCGCCACGGCATCGGATTGATTGGAAGCAGTGCCGACGACCAATGCCAACTGGGACTGCACTGCGGCGTTGCTACCGGCCAACTCCACAACCTTGTCGATCAGGGCGACTGGCATGTTGTCCACGACAAACCACCCAAGGTCTTCTAAGTCATCGGCAGCCTGCGAACGGCCGGCACCCGAAAGTCCGGCGATGAGCAAAATGTCGGTCACCCACAACAGGCTACTGAGAAATTATTTGACACTGTGAATAAACGGCATCCGCGACAGACTCCGGTAACCAAGTTTTGGCGCGCAACTCGTCTCTGGTGAGTTGCCTGATTCCCGCCACTCCACCGCATTCCGCTACGAGTCGCGACTTGCGCGCTGCACCGAGGCCGACTATTCCATCCAACACGCTTGCGCGCATTTTCTTACCGCGAAGTTGGCGATGAAATGAATTGGCAAATCGGTGCGCCTCATCGCGAATGACTTGGAGCATGAATAGAGCATCGCTGCCCCGCGGAATCTGAACTGGATTCGCTCTACCCGGGACATACACATCTTCGAATCGTTTGGCCAAAGCCGCGAGTGGTATCTCATTTTCCAGTCCAAGTTCATTGAGTACTTCAATCGCCACACCAAGTTGTCCTTTGCCGCCGTCCACCACAAGCAATTGCGGAGGGTAGGCAAACTTGCCAGGACGAATGCCTCGTTCGGCGACGGAAGCTCCGCGTTCTCGAATATAGGCACTTAGGCGCCGAGTTAGTACCTCCCGCATTGCCGCGTAATCGTCATTGCCCGGCACATCGCGAAGCTTGAATCGTCGATACTCGCTCTTGGCCGGAATCCCGTCTTCCAACACCACCATCGAACCCACATAGTCCGTCCCGTGCAAATGCGCCATGTCAAAACACTCGATGCGCAAAGGGGAAACAGGTAGTCGGAGGAGCTCCTGCAACTCGGCCAACGCCCGACTCCGACTTCCGTGATCTGACGCTCGACGCATTCGGTGTCTCTTCAATTCCGCAACGGCGTTCTTGGTCACGGTTTCGAGCAATGCCTTCTTGTCTCCTCGCAGGGGAATGCGAACTTGCACCGGAGATGCCCGTTGTCGCGTTAACCATTCCTCATGGATCTGAATATTGTCCGGCAAGGTGGGTACGAGGACTTGCTTGGGAATACCCAGCAGCGGCTCGTCACCATAAAGCTGTTGCAGCATTCGGTCCATTAACCCTTCCCTCGTGACATGTTCAACTTTGTCCACGATGAAACCGTTTCGCCCCATTACTCGACCCCTTCGAACGTAAAAAATCTGCATGGCCGCCTCGAGATCGTCCTCGGCAACACCAATAATGTCAATGTCCTCACTGCGTTCGCCGACCATGAGTTGTTTTTCGAGGGCGCGTTGAACTGCCGATATTCGATCTCTCATTCGCGCTGCGCGTTCGTAGTCAAGCGATGTTGACGCTTGCAACATCTCGGTCTCCATTCGCTCGAGTACATCGTCGCTGTCTCCGCCGAGAAATGCGATCAACTCCCGTACATGTCTTGAATAATCTTCGGTGGAAACCTCGCCAACGCACGGCCCGCTACATTTTTCGATGTGGAACAACAAACATGGTCGCCCAAGGCGCTGATGTTGTTTGAATTTGGACGGTGAACATGTACGAACGGGAAACGTACGTAACAAAAGGTCAAATGTCTCTCGAATTGCCCATGCATTGACGTATGGACCGAAGTATCTCGAGCCATTTTGTTTGCGACTCCTCACCACTACGGCGCGGGGCCACTCCTCGTTTACCGTGATCGCCAGGAATGGATAGCTTTTATCGTCCCGCAAACTGATGTTGAAGCGCGGTTGATGTTCCTTTATCAATGTGTATTCGAGGATCAGGGCTTCTAGTTCACTGCGCACCGTAATCCATTCGACAGATGACGCCGCTTCGACCATGCTCGCGGTTCGCGGATGCAATGATTTGGGATCGGCGAAGTAACTCCCTACTCGCGAACGCAAATTTGATGCCTTGCCCACATAGATAATGCGCCCGAGTTCGTCCTTGAATTGATATGAGCCGGGATCGCTAGGAATCGATTGAGCGGGTGGCTTTTCCATTAGCGATTCGCCGCAAGTACTCCCTTGAGGTACTTGCCGGTATAGCTCTCCTTTACCTTGGACACCGTCTCTGGCGTTCCCTCGGCAACAACCCGGCCTCCACCGGATCCACCTTCCGGTCCGAGGTCAATGACCCAATCCGCCGTCTTGATCACATCCAAGTTGTGTTCGATAACCACAACTGTATTTCCCTGATCCACTAGACGGGCGAGCACGGTAAGCAACCGACGAACATCATCAAAATGCAGGCCGGTCGTTGGTTCGTCGAGTAAATAAATGGTGTGTCCGGTACTGCGTTTGGCCAATTCACTGGCCAATTTCACTCGCTGGGCTTCGCCGCCCGAAAGTGTTGGCGCGGACTGCCCAAGGCGTACATATCCAAGTCCGACATCGACGAGTGTCTGTAAATGCCGCGAGATGCGGGGCTGATTGGCGAAGAATACAACTGCTTCCGAAATTGGAGTGGTAAGCACATCGGAAATATTTTTTCCCTTAAATGTGATGTCGAGTGTGTCACGGTTATACCTCGCACCTTTGCACACCTCGCATGGAACATACACATCGGGTAGAAAGTGCATTTCAATTTTGATGTTGCCATCCCCGGAACATGCATCACAGCGTCCGCCGGAGACATTGAAACTGAATCGACCCGGCATGTATCCGCGAACCTTGGATTCGGGGGTCGAGGCGAAGAGCTTGCGTATGTCATCGAAGACTCCCGTGTATGTCGCAGGGTTTGACCTGGGTGTGCGACCAATTGGAGATTGATCCATATCAATGACTTTGTCCAGATGTTGCACTCCATCGACGGAAGTATGCCTTCCGGGTGCGTCCTTGGACTTATAGATCTTTTGCATCAGCGCGGGGAGCAAAATATCTCGAATCAGCGAACTCTTGCCACTTCCCGAGACGCCGGTAACGGTCACAAAACATCCAAGCGGAATCTTTACGGTGATGTTTTGCAAATTGTGTTGACGCGCTCCCCGAATCGTTAACCACTCCTTTGTAGTTTCGCGTCGGTTTGCGGGGACAGGAATGAATCGTTTTCCGATCAAGTACTGACCGGTTATCGACTTGGCAACCTTTGTTATTCCGCCAACCGGTCCGCTGTACACAACTTCACCGCCGTGTTCACCCGCACCCGGGCCGATGTCGACTATCCAATCGCTGGCCCTAATCGTGTCCTCATCGTGCTCGACCACCAAGACGGTATTCCCAAGATCTCGCAACCTCATCAATGTGTCGATGAGGCGATGGTTGTCCCTTTGATGCAATCCAATCGATGGTTCGTCCAATACATATAGGGTGCCGACGAGTCCGGAACCGATTTGGCTGGCAAGTCGAATTCGTTGGGCCTCGCCCCCAGCCAACGTTGCCGCCGCGCGCGAAAGCGAAAGGTAGTCCAATCCGACATCCAACAAAAATCCGAGCCTCGCGTTGATCTCCTTGGTGATCCTCTCTGCGATTATCCGATCACGTTCGCTCAACTCCAATGTGCCCAGAAACTTTGCCGAATCGGCAATCGCCATTTCACAGACATCGCTGATGTGCAGATTGTTTACCGTCACCGCAAGCGACGAAGGCTTAAGCCGAGCGCCCGCGCAAGCTGGACACGGCACTTCGCGCATGTAGCTCTCAAACTGCTCGCGGGTCTGATCGCTTTCGGATGATTCATGACGTCGTTGAATCCATGGAATTATTCCCTCGTATGCGGTGCTGTATTCCCGAACTCGCCCGTAGCGATTTCGATATTTGACCATCACGTTGTCTTGAACACCATTCATCACAAACTTTCGATGCTTTTCCGACAATTTCGACCATTTTCTATCCAGGTCGATTCCGAACTCGGTGGCCACCGCCTCGAGCATCCGGGTAAAATACTGGGTGTGGGCCGATCGCCACGGCGCAATGGCGCCCTCGTTAATCGACATCTCGGGATCGGGGATGACTAGCTCGGGGTCAACCTCGTACTTAGTGCCGAGCCCAAGGCACTCTTCGCAGGCCCCGTAGGGTGAGTTAAACGAAAAATTTCGCGGCGCGAGTTCGTCGTAGCTCGTTCCACATTTAGGACAGGCCAGGTGCTGGCTAAATGTCAGAGTCTCATTGTCGAGGTTGTCTGAGGCCTTGCCCTTTTTGGTCAGGTTCGGCTGCGATTTCTTGGAGTTGTTTTGATCGGCGATCATCAACTCAACCTCGGCGACCCCGTCGGCCAATCGCAATGCCGTTTCCAGACTGTCGGTAAGGCGCCGCTCGATACCGTCGCGGCGCACCAATCTGTCGACAATAATTTCCAAAGTGTGTTGCTCATATCGAGCCAATTTCGTGTCCAATTTCAGAAACTCGTTGATCTCGACGGTCTCACCGTCAACGCGAGCTCGGGTGAAGCCTTGCGCGGCTAGGTCTTGAAGCAACGTGCTGTATTCACCCTTTCGACCACGTACGACGGGAGCCAGAACTTGAAATCTTGTCCCTTCGGGAAGTTCGAGAATCCGATCCACAATTTGTTGGGGCGTTTGTCGTTGTAATCTTGTCCCGTCCATAACGCAATGTTGAATCCCAATTCGTGCGTACAACAGGCGCAGATAGTCATACACCTCGGTAATCGTCCCCACGGTCGATCGAGGATTGCGCGAGGCCGATTTCTGATCGATGGATATTGCCGGCGAGAGACCCTCGATAATATCTACATCTGGTTTGTCCATTTGGCCCAGAAACTGGCGCGCATATGCGCTCAAGCTCTCCACATAACGGCGCTGCCCTTCGGCGTAAATAGTGTCAAATGCGAGACTGCTTTTGCCCGAACCTGAGAGGCCCGTCAACACGATGAGCCGATCTCGTGGAAGATCCACGTTGATGTTTTTCAGATTGTGTTCACGGGCTCCGCGAACGACTATCTGGTTGTGATTCGGAGACATTGCAAGCAGGCTAGCGATCTTCTGCCCGGCGAACTTCAAACTGTGACTTTCTACCTTGCGTCTCGCAATTCGCGGCGTAATTCCTTTACTTCGTCCCTCAGGCGCGCAGCGTATTCGAATCTCAATTCGGCGGCGGCAATATGCATCTCTTCCTCGAGAGTCTGAATCAGTCGAACCAGCTCTTGTTCCGGAAGTGTGCGTAGTTCGCGAACCACCTTGTCCCGTTCTCTGTCCTTACGCTTTCCCTTGCCAGGAACAGGGGTCGTGCTATCTGGACGCAAAAGGGACAATATGTCGCCAACGGCCTTACGAATGGTCTGCGGGTTAATCCCATGTAACAGGTTGTATGCGATCTGACGCTCTCGTCGCCGGTGTGTCTCGTCAATGGCCGAGTCCATGGCGGCCGTCCTTTTGTCTGCATACATGATGACCTGACCATCGACATTGCGAGCTGCACGACCGATCATCTGAATCAATGAAGTTCGGCTGCGAAGAAATCCTTCCTTGTCGGCGTCAAGAATCGCCACTAGCGATACCTCCGGCAAGTCAAGTCCCTCGCGCAACAGATTGATGCCGACCAGCACATCAAATTCACCCAAACGCAATGCACGGAGTATCTCTATTCGTTGAATGGTGTCGATATTCGAGTGCAGATAGCGCACTCTCAGTCCCTGTTCAATCAAATATTCACTCAGGTCTTCGGCCATTTTCTTTGTCAGTGTTGTGACCAAGATTCGATCTCCTCGAGCAACAACTTGACCAATGTTGTCTATGAGATCGTCGATCTGACCCTTTGTCGGTTTAATCACAACTTCTGGATCAACGAGTCCGGTCGGTCGCACTATTTGTTCCACGACCTGAGAACTGATGGAAATCTCAAATTTCGAGGGAGTGGCCGACAAAAAAATACACTGATTTACTCGCTCAATCGTCTCTTCGAATTGCAGCGGACGATTATCTGCCGCAGACGGCAAGCGAAATCCATGTTCAATCAGCGTTGCCTTTCGGCTTCTGTCACCAGCAAATTGTCCATGTAACTGTGGAACCGTGACATGGCTCTCGTCGATTACCAGAACAAAGTCTGGGGGGAAGTAATCGAGCAATGTAAAGGGAGGTTCTCCGGGTGAGCGTCCGTCGATGTGCATCGAATAATTTTCGATTCCGTTGCAAAAACCAACCTCAGCCATCATCTCTAGGTCATATTGCGTGCGCATTCGCAGCCGCTGGCCTTCGAGAAGTTTTCCGTTTTCCTCAAACCATTGCAGTCGTTGCTGAAGCTCGTTCTCGATTGCAAGTGTGGCAATTCGCATTCGCTCATCGCCGGCAACATAGTGGGTGGCCGGAAACACAAGTGCCTCATTTTTCTCGCGCAAGGTCTCGCCAGTAAGCGGATCGACCTCGGTGATTCTCTCGACGATGTCTCCGAACATTTCGAACCGCAGGACCGTCTCTTCGTAGGCAGGATGCACTTCTATCGTGTCCCCACGTACCCTGAAATTCCCTCGCCCAAGAACCATGTCGTTGCGGTCATACTGCAACTCAACCAATCGCTTGAGAATGCTCCGTTGGTCATACTCGACACCAGTGTGTAACTCCAGCAAGTGTCCCCTGTACTCCTCCGGATTTCCCATTCCGTAGATGCAGCTCACGGAGGCGACGACGATCGTGTCTCGACGGGTGAGCAAAGCGGCCGTTGCCGAGTGTCGCAACCGATCGATCTCGTCGTTTACCGAGGAATCTTTTTCGATAAACGTATCGCTCGAGGCGATATATGCCTCGGGCTGGTAATAGTCGTAGTAACTGACAAAATATTCAACCCGATTGTTTGGAAAAAAATCCCGCATTTCCTGAGCAAGCTGTGCAGCAAGACTTTTGTTCGGGGCGAGGATCAACGTTGGGCGCTGGATTTGCTCGATTGTCCAGGCGATCGTTGCGGACTTGCCGGATCCGGTAATGCCCAGCAACGTCTGAAATCGATCCCCACGCGTGATACCGCTGGCCAGTTTCTCAATTGCCTGGGGCTGATCCCCCGCCGGACTGTACGAAGACTCGACTTTAAATCGCTGATCGTGGGGGGTTTCCACTATGGCGACACTTCCCCGCCAGCGACAGTCGGCGAATGTGGTCGGGCAACGATCCACTGCCATGCCTGCTCAACTTCGCTTTGCAGGTGATCCAGATCGAACGAATTCTTGATAACGAACCCGGCAATGGAGTTGCGGGTTTCACGATTCGTTTGATTTGCCATGCGGGCATTGACATCGGATGCCCGCATTCCACGAAACTTAATCAGTCGGTCACGCGCGATTTCTGGTTCGACATCAACAACGACGATTCCGGCCAGATCTGTG
>CAYGOJ010000025.1:0-17206 GCA_964351545.1 uncultured Acidimicrobium sp. | reverse complement strand
CACCCGCGGCACAACTCGCGCGCACATCGCCCGCGCCGTAGGCGAGTCCATCGCCTATCAATCGCGTGATGTCGTGGTGGCCATGACCCAGGCATCGGGGGTGACGGTTCGCGATTTGCGTGTTGACGGAGGCGCGGCGGTGATGGATATTTTGCTACAACTTCAGGCCGACCTGCTTGGTGTCAATGTGTTGCGCCCCCGTGAACTGGAAGCCACGGCGATGGGAGCTGCCTACCTGGCCGGATTAGCAGAAGGCGTTTGGCCGTCTCTCGATGCCATTGCCCAATCGTGGCAGCTCGAGACAGAGTTCCGTCCGCGAAGAACACAACCGCCCACAGGACACGACCTAGACAGCGGATACCTCGAGTGGACCCGCGGTGTTGAGCGCTCCCGAAATTGGGTGACTAGCTGAGCTCGAACGCAATTCGTGGCGAAATCACTTCGCCCAACATGACGACGGAAAGATGGGTTGTCGCTTTGGGCAGCTCGGGCATAATCGATGCATCGCAAATCCATAGGTTGTCGTAGCCAAAGACTTTTCCCGAAGTGTCGACCACTGCTAGCGGATCGCTGCTCGGCCCCATCCGACAAGTGCCGGAGGCATGGTAATAACTGCCTGCGTGTTGTCGAATCCAACTGTCGAGTTCGGACTCACTTAAGTCGAGAAGAGACTCTGCCGGCGTCTGGGAATCGTCACAAAATACGCCATTGGTCCGACCTCGCACCGACGGGGATTGGACAAGGTCGAGCAGGAAAGCGACTGCCTCACGCATGCGCTGCTGGTCAACCGGTGCACTCAACAAATTGAAGTCGACAGTTGGACAGATCTGCGCATCGTCGCTTGTCAGCATCACCTCTCCGCGCGATTGCACCTGCATCAGGGCAACACTAAGTGCGACCAGTTTCGAGTCTTTGCCAACTCGATTGATGGGAAGAACCTGAATGTCGCCGTTTGACTGACTCGAAGATGTTCGCAATATGGTGCTCGTGATCGTCTCGCTGTGGCTAATTTCATTCACCGCGAGCGAAAAAGAAATTGTCACGTGATCGCTCAGCCCCTTGCCGACTCCCGCCAGGTCAACTTTGCTTCTCTGTAGAATTGCTGGAGTGTGAATTGCACCGGCGCACACGATTACCGCCCGTGCCTCGACGAGTTCGCCGGTGTCTAACTGCACTCCACACGCGGTTGAACCATCGACGACAATTCGAATCACCTGGGAATTACTTCGTAGCGAGAAATTGCCGCGTTCTCGAGCCGCGCCCAAATAAACATCACTCGCTAATTGGCGACGCCCACCGGCGATCGTCAAGTGCGCGGCCCCGAATCCATCGTCGGATGTCGTGCCGATATTGGAAAGAGTCTTCAACCCGCGATGCTTTGCGGCCGCTGCCAATAGATTGTCGGCAGTTCCCCAGCCGGTCTGTGGAATGTGATGCAACGAAATTGGCAGATTGTGAAACACGGGACCGACGTGCGACCACGACCAGCCCACACATTGGCGGTCTCGCTCCCACGAGTCGTAGTCGTCCGGCATCCCCCACATTCCGACCAAGCCATTGACCCTCGAGCCACCGCCAACGCCACGCCCCAATAGATAAGGGACCGGACCCTGCTCGGCGGTCCTAGTTACAACAACTTCGCGATGGATGCTGCCCGGAACGTCTAGCGCTGCGAGATAATCGAGTCCGCCAATTCTCGGGTCGCGAGTCGCCTCCAGATCATCTTCGCCGGCCTCGAGCAACAGAACATTTAGTGTCGGATGTTTCGATAACCGCGCGGCAACTACCGCGCCGGCTGACCCCGCGCCAACGACGATGATCGGAGGCTGAGCCACCCTATGATCATGCCTCAAACGGCATCGGTGGTTAGATCTGTAATTGTGGCTCGGGGTAGGCCGCGCAGATGGGCAACGTCGTTGTAGCGCAGCAGTGCCCAGTGGCCACTGCGGATTTCGGCGAACTCGGTGAGCGAACAATTCTTGGTACGAATCTCAAATTTTCCCGTCGATGGCGCCCCCACCGCTCGACGCAGGATCGCGTCGATAACGCCACCATGGCAGGCGACAACAATTGTCTCTCCAAAGTGATTGCGTGCCAGAGCATCGAACGATCTACCCACTCGGGTTTGAAATGCTGCGATGGTTTCCCCACCGGGAAAGAACTCGGCGTTTGGGTCTGCTCCCCAATCGGGGCGACCATGTCTGCGCACAAATTCGTCGTATGTCAATCCGTCACACTCTGGACCAGGATCATGTTCGCCGAATCCGTCGTCGACCGTGACAGCCATTCCACCGAACGCGTCGCGAAGTATCTCGGCGGTCTCGAGGGCTCGTGGATAGGCACTTGAATAGAGATGATCGGCGGCAATTTCGGTGGTATCGGTGATGCGATCCCGAAGACGCTGGGCCTGCAATCGACCTAGTTCGGAAAGCCCCGTGCAAGATCGTGGCCCGCCCAAAATTCGGTTCACGGTGACTTGTGATTCACCGTGGCGAACCAGCACCACGCGTGTCAGCGTCATGCGAGTTTCTCGACAAAACTTTCAAGTTGTCGCAGATTGCGACATTCATACACCCCATCGGTGAACGCGCCATATTCTCCGACTATCGAATCACCGGTATCCCAATACGAGCGTGGTTCGGGATTTAGCCAATACACATGGCGTGCCCGCTTTTTCATTTCCTTGACGACCCATGACTGCGGGGCGTGGTAATTATTTCGAGCATCGCCCAAAAGCAACACCGTCGTTTTGGAAGTTATGTCTTTCCCGTATCGTTCCCAAAACACATCGAAGGCGTGACCGTAATCGCTGTGCCCATCAACCCACACCACATCGGCTTCTGTATTTACGCGGTGTATCGCTTCGGCGATGTCCTCGGTAACTTTAAAATATGAAGTCACCTCGTCGACGCCATCGATGAAGACAAACGATCGCACCTTAGAAAACTGGCCCTGAATCGCGTATACAAGCATCAAGGTGAATCTGGCGAAGGCGGCCACGCTGCCGGAAATATCGGCGACAACCATGAGCTCAGGCTTTGCCGGCCGCGGATATCTGAACTTTGGGTCTGCGGGCACACCGCCATATCCCATCGAATGACGGATTGTGTTGCGAAAATCGAGCGGACCTTTTCTACCGTGACGGCGCTTGCGGGTCAGACGCGCGGCCAACTTGCGTGTAAGCGGATACAACGCTTTTTTCAAACTCAGCATCTCCTCGCGACTCGCATGCATGAATTCAACATCCTCGGGCAGCGGCTTGCGCAAGGTCTTAGCCATTGCCTCGGCCCCGCGGTCGGCCACAAGTCTTCGACGTATTTCTGCTTCCACCTCCTGTTTAAACTTTTCGATTCTCGATTGGTATTCGTCTCTTTCCAGTCGCTCCTCGAGTTTGGTCAGTTCCTGTTGGGCAAGATCGCGATTTGCCTGCAAGAGTTTTTCCAACATGTTGTCGAGATCGAGATTGCGAAGAGTGCGATATAGGTAATAGGTGCCACCGACGGGGCGACCTGGCTCCATTCCCGCAAATCTCTGCACCGATTGGCGGGCCAGGGCTCGCATCATTGCCTGGTCGCCGCTCATCAATGCCCGCATCAACATCGCGGCGATCTCTTCTGGCGTCAGCGAATCCATACCGCCGCCGGCCGACCCCTTGCCTTCGCCGTGACGCTGTTGTTCTTGCGCCTCTCGCCAAAGATCCGCCTCTGTGGCATTTGGATTATCCGAGATGTTGTACTCGGATCCTCGCAGCGAGAAGTACACCTCAAAAATGGTTTCGAAAGCGCGCCAGTGCGAATTGCTCTTGACCAGAGTCGCGCCGAGGGCGTACTTGAACGCCTGGCGATCCTCGATCGGTATTTCCTTGACTGCCTCCATCGCGTCCAGATTTTCGGTCAGGCTTACGGGTAGCCCGGCGTTGCGCAACTCAACGATAAAACCCGACAGTAAGTCGAGTACAGCCACGGCCCTAACTCACTTGTCGACCGACAATTCCTTGGCCGCTTTGGCGATGTCGGTCTGGTACTTGAGCAGTACGTGGAGGGTGTCTTTTGCTTCCTGGGCGTCGATGTGTTCGATACCTAGCAACATCAAGGTTCTTGCCCAGTCAAGGGTTTCACTCACTGACGGAGCCTTCTTCAAGTCCAGCTGACGAATACTGCGGACGATTCTGGCGATTTGGTCGGCGAGATTCTGGGAAATATCCGGAACTTTTGTAAGCACGATCTCTTTTTCACGTTCCAAGTCCGGATAGTCGACATGTAGATAGAGGCACCTTCGCTTCAGCGCTTCCGACAACTCGCGCGTGTTGTTGGATGTGAGAAATACCATTGGAATTTGCTTGGCGATGATCGTGCCGAGTTCGGGAATCGACACCTGATATTCGGAAAGAATTTCGAGCAGCAATGCTTCCGTTTCAACTTCAACACGATCTACTTCGTCGATCAGCAGGACAACCGGTTCGGCGCTACTAATGGCCTCGAGTAATGGCCTCGTGAGCAGAAACTCCTCGCTGAAGATGTCGTCGTGAACCTCCGACCAGGCATCGCTGTTTTTGTCTGCTTGAATTCGCAGAAGCTGCTTCTTGTAATTCCATTCATATAGGGCCTTTGATTCATCGAGGCCCTCGTAGCATTGCAATCGAATCAGGCGTGATCCCGTGAGTTCGGCCACGCTCTTTGCAAGTTGAGTTTTTCCCGTTCCCGCAGGACCTTCGACGAGTACCGGTTTGCCAAGTCGTTGAGCGAGGAAAACGACGCCGGCAATTCCCTCGTCGGCGAGGTAATTGACCGCCTTTAGCCCATCGCGAACAGTTTGCACGGAGTCAAAGCGTGTTCCCATCGGTGCAACTCTAGCGTTTGATGCGACATTGATATCTACCGAGCAGCGTACGATGGAGATGAACATGACAGAGTTTCGTTCATCGCTTCAACCTGAGTCCGGCTTGGTGCGGTCCAATGTAACCGT
This sequence comes from uncultured Acidimicrobium sp., assembly GCA_964351545.1. Taxonomy (GTDB): domain Bacteria; phylum Actinomycetota; class Acidimicrobiia; order Acidimicrobiales; family Ilumatobacteraceae; genus UBA3006. The sequence continues at coordinate 12,241 of CAYGOJ010000025.1, read as the reverse complement.
TGCAACTGGAACCGCGATGTCGCGAGTTACCGGACTAATTCGAATTGTCGTGTTTGGCATCGTGATCGGTCAAACCGCTCTCGCCGATGCATTCGATGCGGCAAATAACGCTCCGAATGCGGTCTATGAATTGCTTATTGGCGGAGTTCTCTCGGCGAGCCTTGTGCCGCTGTTCATTCGATATCTAGAGGACGAAGATAATGATGCAAGCGATGCGGTGATCAGCGTCACCCTCATAGCGCTATTGGTCTGCACGGCACTGGCGATGGTCGCCGCGCCTTTCATATTTCGCGTCTTTTCCCTCAATCCTGCCTCCAATATTGATGTCGAGCAATTTCGCAGCGCCGGTACCTTGCTCGCCCGTATCTTTCTCATCCAGATATTTTTCTATGGAGTCGGCGCGTTGACCGCTGCCATACTCAACGCTCGCAAGCGTTTTTTTGCCGCCGCGTGGTCACCCGTACTCGCCAACTGTGTGACGATTGGTTTTCTACTGCTCATTCCGCTCACAACTTCGGAATCACCACCGTCAATTGTCGATGTGTTGAGTCGCTCCGCATTTAAATGGCTGCTCGGCCTTGGCTCGACATTGGGAGTTGTGACCATGGCGATGGTGTTGGTCATTGCAGTGCGCCGCAGCGGTGTCTCGTTTCGATTTAGACCAAACTTCAAGCATCCCGCTGTTCGTCAATTATTGAGACTGTCGCTGTGGACATTTGGATATGTTGTTGCCAATCAAATTGCTTTGGTCGTGATCAAGAATCTCGCCGAACCCGGCAGCGGAAATGTCGACGCATATTCCAAGGCGATGATTCTTCTTCAGTTGCCACATGGGTTGCTGGCGGTGTCCATTGCCACAACTTTCATTCCAGATCTGGCGCGACTAGCGGCCAGAAACGATTCGGTTGGGTTCTCCCAGCGCATGACCAATGGAATTCGACTTACCGCCATGCTCACGTTTCCGGCCGCCGTCGGCCTTCTGGTCTTGAGCCGTCCAATCATCGGTGTCGTATTGCAGCACGGCAATTTCTCTGCCATTGCCGGTGTCAATACGGGTCGAGCACTGACCGGATTGTCGCTTGGCCTGATCGGTTTTTCGCTTTATCTATTTGTCCTTCGCGGCTTTTATTCGCAGAACGACACTCGCACTCCCTTCTTCATCAATCTCGGCGAGAACGCCTTAAACATTGTGTTGGCATTCGTTTTGGTCGGAAGATACGGCGTACTTGGTCTTGGTTTGGCGTTCTCGCTGGCCTACATCATTTCTGCTCTTGTGGCGCTTTTCGTTTTGAGCAGAAAAATCCCCGAATTTAGTTTCACCGCCGCGCTTGGCTCGCTATGGAGCATTTGCCTAGCGACAGGATTGATGGCCGCGATCGTGGCGATCTCGACTAGTTTCGTTGGCTCGAATGCCGGGAGCGGCGCGCTGCTCAAGGTAACCATCGGAGTCGTTGTTGGGTGCGTGAGCTACTGGCTGCTTCTCAAACTATTCAAAGTCGAAGAACTCCGAAATTTCAGCGTTCGAAATACTGCCAAGTCGTCAGTCGACAAGAACAACTAGATCGTCGCGGTGAACAAGTTCGTGTGGCACTCCCTCGGGTAGATCGCTGCTTTGACAACCGGCTGCAGCGCTGGCCTGAATGACATCCATGCTGACCATTCCTCGCGCAAACACTCGACCTTCGACATCCGAAATCTCGACCGTATCGCCTTGGGCAAAGTCTCCATGAACCTCAATTACTCCAGCGTGGAGCAACGAAGTGTTGCGTTCGGTAAGTGCGGTTTTGGCTCCCGAATCCACCACGACCGCTCCCGCATTATGCGCGGCAAAGGCGATCCACAATTTGCGAGCCGATAGTTGTCGATCGTGGGGAAGGAACTGAGTACCTGCACCCTTGACCTGCGCCAGTGCTTGGACGAGCACATCTTGCCGCTTGGCATCGGCAATCACTGCCCGAACGCCGGACCACGAAGCAATTCTCGCCGCAGCCAATTTGGAGGCCATGCCACCGCTGCCTCGCGCGGTCAACGTGGAACTTGCGTTGACCGAAAGCAGAGGGTCGTCGGCATCCACTTGATCGATGAAAGTTGCGTCCGGATCGACATTCGGATCGGATGTGTACAGGCCAGCGATGTCGGTAAGCAAGATGAGCACATCGGCGGCGACATTGTGTGCAACGAGCGCAGCAATTCGATCGTTGTCGCCGTATCTAATTTCGTCACTCGCAATTGCGTCGTTTTCATTGATGACAGGCACACAGCCAAGTTCGAGTAACCGACACAGCGTGTCCCGCGCATGCAAATATTGGTGACGATCAATGAAGTCGTTGGGTACCAGCAACACCTGGGCTCCGACAAGTCCGAATTCGTGCAGCTGCTGGTTGTATTCCTGCATCAGCCGACTTTGGCCAACTGCCGCCAATGCCTGCAGCGTGAGGGTGTCACTTGGCCGCTTTGTCAATCCGAGCGCGGCAACCCCTCCGGCAACCGCGCCGGAACTAACCACAAGAACCTCATGTCCGTCCCCGCGCAATTGGGCCACCTGTCGACAGAGTTCGACAATCACCGAGCGCCGAATGCTTCCATCCTCGTCGGTAATTGATGAGGTACCAATTTTCACAACGATGCGCATGATTACTGCTCCGGCACGTAGTCGAAACTGAACTCGCCGATCCAAACGACTGCGCCGTCGCCGGCCCCCGCTCGCACCAGCAATCGCGGGACGCCCAAGTTCTTCAATCGTTCATCGATGTAATTGAGAGCGTCTGGAGTATGCACATCATTGAGAGCCACCGCCCGCTCGACCGCACGACCTTTCAACCGAAACTCGTTGTCGGCAATTCGCTCCACATGGGTTCCCTCTGGCTCCGGCCGAATGATGACCGCAGCCTGGAGCGGTGGCTCGCTCAGGCGCGCGTGCTTCACCAGTTCGGACAATTTTCCCAGCACTGGTCGCACGCCTTCGCCCGTGACCGCGGACATGCGATCCCCAGACCAGTCCGCGGTCAATTGCGAATCAGCCGCGTCAACCTTGGTTCCGACAATTAGTCGCGGACGATCGAGTAACTCTGGTTTGTATGCCTGCAGCTCGTGCAACAAAATCTCCAGCTGTCGCGTCGCCGAAATTCCATCCATCGGCGCCAAGTCAAGTAATACGCACAACACCCTGGCCCGTTCGATATGGCGCAGAAATTGATGGCCCAAACCTTTGCCGTCGCTCGCGCCTTCGATGATCCCGGGAATGTCGGCAAGTATGAATTCTGTGGTGTTATCGAGTCTGACCACACCGAGATGCGGCTCGAGAGTGGTGAATGGGTAGTTGGCGATCTTTGGCTTGGCCGCCGATACTGCACTGATAAAGGTGCTCTTTCCAGAATTGGGAAATCCGACGAGGGCGACATCGGCCATCAGCTTCAATTCCAGTTTTAGCCACCGTTCCAGCCCGTGTTCGCCCTGCTCGGCGAATTTTGGTGCCCGCCGACGGTTGGATAGGAATCGTGCGTTTCCTCGCCCGCCCTGACCACCCGGCGCGCATAACCATTTTGAACCATGAACCGGAAGGTCAGCGAGAACCTCTCCTGTATACATGTCCTTGACCACTGTTCCCTCTGGAACATTGACCTCAAGGTCTTTGCCTCGTCGGCCATGGAGGTCCTTACCCATGCCGTGAACACCATCACTGGCGCGTCGATGGGGATGATCCCTGAATGCCAGTAATGATGCGACATTGTGGTCGGCCACCAGCCACACCGAGCCGCCATTACCACCATCGCCACCATTGGGGCCGCCAAAGGCAACGGGGCCCTCGCGCCGAAAACTTACGCAGCCCGCGCCACCATCGCCGCCCAGAACATTTAGTTGGGCTTCATCAACAAATACGCTCATAGGGGTTTTTCAGGATACTGCCAGCACTGCGGCTCATGCTCCACGTATCGTGATGCCATGGGCGAGGGCCAAATGCAATCTCGAGTGGAATCGTGGGCCGAAACGATGCGCGGCAATATAAGCGATTCGGAAATTCGACTCGCGCATGGTGACTCGTGGGCGGGAACTGGCGCAACACATCTGGTCGAGCGAGGGCATCGCGAAGAGTTCGAGGAGTCTCGCCTTTCGCCACTTGGTACTCGATCATTTGGCGCCGGCAATCGCGTCGCAGATGAAGAACCCGATACGTTTCGAACTTGCTTCGAGCGCGACCGCGACCGCATCTTGCACGCCTCGGCCTTTCGGCGCCTCGCCGGCAAAACTCAAGTCTTTGTCTTCCCCCAGGATCATCAGCGCACCAGGCTTACTCACGCCCTTGAAGTTGCCCAGGTAGCGACGGCGTTGTCGCGCGCACTTGGACTCAATGTCTCGCTTACCGAGGCAATTGCCCTTGGTCACGACTGCGGCCACGGGCCGGGCGGACACGCCAGCGAAGACGCGCTTAGCCAATTTGTGGAAAACGGATTTGATCACGCCGTCTGGGGGGCCGATGTCACGCTTTCCTCGCTCAACTTATGCGCGGAAACTTTGGACGGGGTACGCAATCACTCTTGGTCGCGACCTGCTCCCAGTACGCCAGAGGGCGAAGTCGTCTCATGGGCGGACCGTATCGCCTATGTCTGCCACGACTTTGAAGACGCAGTTGCGGCTGGCATCGTTTCCCCAGATCAGTTGCCCGACGAGATCAAATCCTTGTGCGGAACCACCCGCAGCAGTCAGTTGCGGTCATTCATTTCGGCGATGATCGCCGCCACCACATTCACCGGTCTCATTGGAATGAATCCAAACACGGCCGATGCCCTTGCTCAGTTCCGAAAGTTCAATTATGACAATATTTACATGCGCGAGGCATCACGAAATCAGGCAGCGACGGTGATCAATCTGCTACGCGCACTGGTAGAGCACTACATCAAGCATCCCCACTTGATCGGCGATACCGGTGAAATACAGACCGCGGACCGCGACATTGTTCACGACGCGGTTGCATACGTGGGGGGAATGACCGATCGTTTCGCCTGTCGACAGGCGGTTGCCTTACTTGGCTGGGATGACTCGCAACTACCGCGGGGAATCGATACGAACTAAGAGGTTGCGGAGTTAGTTGGAGGAAACCACGTCGACGACCTTGCGGCCACGACGTTCGCCAAATTTTACGTTCCCAGCGGCTAGAGCAAACAACGTGTCGTCCTTGCCGATCCCAACATTCTTGCCAGGGTGCACCTTGGTGCCGCGCTGACGAATCAAAATCGTGCCCGCCGAGATAAGCGTGCCGTCAAATACCTTCACTCCCAATCGCTGCGCGTTGGAGTCGCGACCATTGCGTGTCGAGCCGCCGCCCTTTGTCTTTGACATAAATTAGCCTTTCGCAATGTCGGTGATTTCGATCACCGAATACTTCTGACGATGACCAAAACGACGACGCTGATTCGTTTTGTTTTTGTAGGTAAATCCGTCGATCTTCGGTCCGGCCGCCTTGCCAATTACTTTGGCGGTTACCGATGACTTTGACAATTGATCTGGAGTTGAAAGCACGTTCGATCCGTCAACAACGAGTACCGGGGTAAAGCGAACCACGGCACCCTCGGCAATATCTAGAAGTTCGACCTGAACCTGTTGGCCCTTGGAAACCTTCTCTTGCTTGCCACCTGTTGCGATCACTGCGTACATAACGGTTTCTTATCCTATCTCTCCGTATTGAAATTGGGCTAATAATTGCTGGGCGACGATATCTAGTCGAGCATTGACAGGTCCATCAGAACACCGCGACCCTCGCAGGTTTCACAGATGTCGGTGAAACTGGTGAGCAAACCCTCCCCGATCCGCTTTCTCGTCATCTCGACCAACCCCAGATCGGATATCTCGAAGACCTGAGTTCGAGTCTTGTCGCGGCCCAGTGCGTCGCGAAAGGCATCCAGCACTTTGCGGCGATTTTCGCGAATTTCCATGTCGATGAAGTCAATAACGATGATTCCGCCAATGTCTCGCAGGCGTAATTGCCGGGCAATTTCGTCGGCGGCCTCCAAATTGTTATGGAACACCGTCTCTTCGAGATTCGATTTTCCGACGTTCTTCCCTGTGTTCACGTCGATGACGGTGAGGGCCTCGGTGTGCTCGATGACAAGCGAGCCGCCGGACGGCAGCCACACCTTTGGCTCTAGTGCCTTGCGCAACTGTTCGTGCACCCGATAGTGCTCAAACATTGGGAGTCCGACTGTGGCAGCGTCGTAAAACTCGACACGATCGGCAAACTCGGGATTGAAAGCCTGAATGTAATCGCGAACTTCGATGTACAGAGCCTCGTCGTCGATTGTCACCCCGCGATAGTCGCTACTGAATTCTTCGCGAATCACTCGCACGGCCAATGGTGGTTCGCGATACAACAGTGTTGGCGAGTTTGCCTTCTTTGCCTTTTCCTTGATTACTTCCCACTGGGCAAGTAGCCGCTTCAGATCGGTATCGAGTTCGTGCTCGGTGGCATGGACAGATGCCGTGCGAACAATAATTCCGTGTTCCTCCGGCTTGATGCGATCGAGAATTGCCCGCAGTCGACGACGTTCGTTGTCGGGAAGTCGCTTGGAAATTCCATACGTTCGCGAATCGGGAATCAATACCACGAATCGTCCGGGCAAAGAGACTTCCTGAGTCAATCTGCCGCCTTTGGCCCCAATCGGATTTTTGGTCACTTGACACAAAATGAGTTGCCGCGCCTTAAGCACCTGTTCAATGCGAGGATCTGGCCCTTGCTCGACAACATCTTCTTTGTCGAACTGCACATCGCCTCGATACAGCACCGCATTTTTGGGGGTGCCGATATCGACAAATGCGGCTTCCATACCTGGCAATACATTTTGCACTCGACCCAAATAGATATTCCCGTGAATTTGCTCATCATCGTCGGCCGGACGACTCACATAGTGTTCGATGAGACTTCGCCCTTCCAGCATCGCCACCTGCGTAAATTCCGGTCGCACCTGCACGCACATGAAATAGCGCCCTAGTGGTCGGCCGTTGCGTTCCTTGCCGCGCCGACGCTCAATGAGATCGGCATCCGTGTTGGTCGAAACATTGTCACTGTCGTTTCGCTCCGTCCGGCCGCGCCGATTTCGTCCACCGCGTCGATTTCCGCGCCGAATCTTTGACTTGGCGCGTGAACCCGACGGCTGGTCGCCATTTTGGCCCGATGGCGTTGGGATTACATTCGGCAAAATCTGCGTTGCAGGAGCTGGACGGGTGTCACCTATTTGCGGTTTGCGTACGAGCGCGTCGGCTCCGGTTTCAAGATTGTACATTTTGGCCTCTTTCGGCGGATCTGGTAGCTCGATTGAAATCGAGCGATTTCGGTTGCTTCCACCACGATGTCCGCGGCGTCGCTTGCGCGCCGCAATTTCACTCTCACTTGGGGCTACCTGCGGGACCATCGATGGCTGCTCAGGGCTAGGCGCCCCTGCGCTCATATCACTCATTGACTTCTCGTTTCGTGTCATCCGATGACCTTGAGGATGCGATCTTTAGGCACCCTTAATGTCATCTCCGCGCAGTGCTCGCGAAACCGTAGTTTCGGCGGTGCGCTATCGCGTCATCAACCTGTGGTTCGGTATGTGAACCCGACCCTGGTATAAGGATACCGTCAACGCGGTCGACATTCGGTGACCTATTCGAGTCTTCGCATATGGATGCTTTGCACCATTCCAATGAGCATCGCCGACGACACCAGGTGGGAGCCTCCATACGATATGAATGGAAGCGGCAGCCCACTGACCGGGGTTAGACCAAGAGTCATTCCAATGTTTTGAAATATCTGCCAGGACAGCATCGTGAACACGCCCGCCGCAAGCAAGAGTCCAAGTCGATCTCTGGCCAGCTGGGCTATCCGCCACGTTCGCCACAGGACCACTCCAAACAGTCCAAGCACCACTCCACCACCGACCATTCCAAATTGCTCGGCGATTGCCGAAAATGGAAAGTCCGTGAATTGCACGGGAATGAAGGCGCCATTTGTCAGCGGACCATTCAGATATCCCTTTCCGAAGAATCCGCCGGTCGACACCGCGCGCTTGGCAAACCTCACCTGCAAGAGGATTCGATCTAAGGCGCTGTCCTTCGAGTTTTGATTTAACCACGCCTCGATTCGCGCCAATTGGTATCCGCCCACCACGCCACCGATCACCGTTCCGACCACTGTCAAAATCGACATCGCGGTTATCAACGCCAAGTATCTACGCTTGGCACCGGCGACGAACAGAACACCGATGACACCCGCGACGATCACCGATACCGAACCAAGATCCGGCTGCAACAAAATTAGACCGATTGGTGCGCCGAGAATGTATAACGACATCACAAATTGGTGATAGTTGATTCGACCTTCCATCGAATCGGATAGGTACGCGGCGATTGTCAGCAAGATGACTGGTTTGGCCGCCTCGGCAGGTTGCACTGAAAAATAGCCAAAGTCAAACGACAGTCGTGCCCCACCCCTTACTGCGCCGGCCACCAGAACCAACACGAGAGAGACCATCACCGCGCCATAGATAAAAATCACCCGGCCGCGAAACCACTCGTGGCCGATCGCCATGATCAAGATCATGACGACGGTGGCAATGATGGCAAAGCCAACCTGTCGCTGGACATAAATGAACGGATCGAATCCTTGATTGATGAGTCGCTGTCGGGTCGCAGAGTATGTGTTGAACATTCCGATAATGCCAAGAGCGATCACCGCGCCAAGAAGTAACCAGTCAATGTTGCGGAATGGATCCGCAAAGCTGCCAACGAAAGTCTTATTACTCGGAGTTGTTCGTCGCATTGCCAGCAAAACGTTCGATGGTCTGAACATCAGTCGCGACTGTCCGAGCCCACTCCGGCCAAACACACTGGGTTGCGCAAAGTCGACGGCGGGGCCGCCACGGCCGAACTTAAATTAAGGGGGTCTGCTGGAACAACGGGGTCTAGTCGGTACTCACCCGCCAATGCCGTGAACAAACACTTGATGACCGGTGCGGCCGCTTGCGATCCATACCCGGACTTTTCCAAGTACGCATATGCGGTGTACGGCATCGATGAATCAAGACTGAACGCGCCAAACGCCGACGAGTCATTCCATGGCAGGTTGCCAAATCCCTGGGCGGTGCCGGTCTTTCCTGCGATTGGCAATGTTTTGTAGGGGTAGCCGCGAAACAGATTTTCACCCGTTGTCTTGTGGTAGTAGCCAAAGGTTACGCCGGGCCCAGTGATAACCCGCGTTAGCCCATTCACGATCGGATCTCGCCGATCGCCGGTCATGTCAAGGACTCGAACCGGCTCTAGTTGATCAAACCGCTCGGTGACAGTGCCAAATTCTAAATCTGCAAAACCCGGCGTGGAGTCTGGCGTGCCCGGTGACAAGACCCGCTGCACGACATGTGGCTGAAATAATTTCCCTGAATTTGCCAACACCGCAAATGCGGAGGCAACCTGCAGCGGTGTGGCCGACAGAAGTCCTTGACCAATCGCAAACAGAATCTGATCGCCCACGAAATACGCCTGACCGGACTCCTCCGAAATTGCTCCAAGGTCGGCCATTCGCCGCTTGAGCGCCTTGCTCGGGATCGTGCCTGAATATTCATACGGAAGATCGACATTGGTCGGTGATCCAAACCCAAATAGCCGAACCTGCTGTTCAAGAATCGCTTGATAGCCCCGTTCGGTGAGAATCTGTTCGCCGATCTTGTAGAAAAAAGCGTCGCTAGATACTGCCAGCGCCTCTTCGACGTTTACGGTTCCGTATCTGCATGGTTGGCCGGTGGCTCGGCACGTTGCATTACGAAAAACGCACTTCACACCTTGCTGGCATCGGTCATTGGGAATACTTTCCAACTTGTACGTGCCCTCATCCCTAAACGTATATGTCGATCCACCGGGCAGCTGACCCGTATTGAGAGCGGCATAGGCGACGAATGGTTTGAACGACGAACCCAAGTTGTAACGGCCCGATACGGCACGATTGACGAGAATCGACAGGTCCGGATCTTCAGTCTGCGGAAATATCTGGGCAAATTTGTTGTTCGTGATAACGGACCCGAACCAGCGGTTGTCAAATCGCGGATACGACGCCATCGCGATTATCTGCCCATTTTCTTGATTGAGTAGTACCAACGAGCCGGCCGGCGCCTTGTAATAGGTGACCTCCGGATACTGCGGATCCGGTGTTCCATCGGGCAGATTCACCGTTGCAGCCTCGACCCGGCGGCGAAGCCCCAACTGAGTTTCTAACGCCTGTTCGGCGAATTGTTGAATCGAAAGATCAATTGACAACTGAAGGTCGTTGCCAATGACGGGTTCTACCCGCTCAAGAATTCGAAGGACATTTCCTTGCGCATCCACTTCAAAGCGGATGTGTCCCGGTTTTCCTCTCAGAATCGTTTCGTATGATTGCTCGACTCCATACTGACCGACTCGTTCGTTCGGGTCGTAACCAACGGATCGGTAATAGGCGAGACTATTGGAAAGGATTGCGCCCAGGTAGCCAATGATGTGACTCCCCAGCGCACCGTACGGATAATTTCGTCGATACTCCTCGCGCACAAAAACACCGGGGAAGTCCTCTGCGCGCTCCTGCAAAAACAGCGCCGTATCTTCGGAGACGTCTTCCTTGAGCGGAAGCGCCTCTAAGGGTCCAAATCGTTGGTCGTCGAATCGTTTGTACAGCAGATCAAGAGGTAGGCCAAGCGGGCCGGACAGGCGTTGGAACATCGCCAGCCTGTCGACTGGATCGTTGATCACGCTTCGATCAATCGTCACCGTGAGAATGCGCTGGTTGTCGGCCAATACACGACCTGTCACGTCAAAAATTCGTCCCCGTTCTCCCAAGAGTTTGATCGTGCGCGTTCGAACCGCAAGCACAATGGATTCGGTTGATTGCGCCTCCACGGCCTGTAAGACCCACATGCGGACGGTTAACAGGCTCATCAATAACAAAGTCGTAACGCCAAGTGCAACAAGGCGCTTTGATCGAGTTGGCTTGGCCACTTATGTACTTGCCGTTTCATGAAGTGTCCATCGAGAAAGTGGTACGAGAAGTAGTCCAAGCGCGACTGAAAACATCGCGACGACCGCAGCGATCCACAAGACGCGGGAGTCCAACCAACCATCAAAACCGACCGTCGAGAGAGCCACCGGAAACATGCTCTCTCCGATCGCGCTCACGACGACCACGACGATTATCCGACTCCACCATGTTGGCTCTCGCACAAAGAAGACCAATAAACCGGCCAGGTATCCGGCACTCCCGATGACTATTGACGCCAGGCCAAATGGCGTCGTGAGTACGCAGTCGTACATTGCCCCGACTACCAGACCAGTTATCGCGCCTACTTCGGATCCGTGTACCGCGCCCGCACTAACAGCAAATAGCAGCATCAACGGCAACATCACTCCGAACGGCCGGAGATCGCTGAACAGGGTCGTTTGAAGTCCGAGCAAGATGAGCGCGACAAGAACCAGCCGCGTCCATCGATTAGACGCGATTACCAATACACGATTCACGGTGTCACTCGTTCGGTTATCGGTTGATACAGCAAGACTCTGAGGAATGACAGATTCGTCAGGTCCGTGACCAATTTGATTTCCAAAATTGGACCAGCGGTTCCCAAGCGCGGCACAACTCGAGACACCGTTCCGATGACGATGTCAGGCGGTGCCAAACTCGTCGAACCGCCGGCGCTCACGATTGGCGCACCCACGTGGATCTCGCCAAATCGGGGATCGGTGGAAATAAATCGTACGGTCGGCGCGTGTGACGGACCCTGCCCTTCAAGAATCCCCGTTTCGCGCACGGCCAGAATTCCGCTGCTCGGAACCGTGAGCGTCGTAATTCCCGATGGTGGAGAAGGAATAGTCGTTGCACCAGGAGTGAAACCGGGAATCGTCGAAACTACAACTGGACTCGCGATAGTTGTTGTCGTGGTCGACTCTACGGTGACCTTTGTGGCGATCCCTTCCCCTGGCACAGTAGAAGCCGTCGTCGACTCGGGAACACTGACAACCTTTACCGACAGCGCGTATTCCGGATCGCTAATCAACATCACCACCGCACGATTGGGAAATACTTGGGTGATTCTCCCGATCAGTCCCGCCGCATTGAGAACGGGCATTCCGACTCGTATCCCGCTTTCGCTCCCCTGGTTAATTTCGACATTTTGCGAAAAATTTGACGGCGAGTCACCGATCACCTGGGCGGTAACCGAATTGATTCCCGCGAGGGTCGGCAATCCATTGA
>CAYGOJ010000024.1:0-17282 GCA_964351545.1 uncultured Acidimicrobium sp. | reverse complement strand
CAGAGGTGCTCTTTCTCGACGAGCCCACGAGCGGACTCGACCCTGTCAGTCGAGCCACGGTTTGGGAAGAAGTGCGATATCTCAATGAGAAGCTCGGGATGACGATCTTGCTGACCACCCAGTATCTCGAAGAGGCAGACGCTCTCGCGCATCGGGTCGGGATTATTGCCAAGGGCAAGCTTGTGGCTGAAGGCACCCCAACGGAACTGAAGCGAATGGTCGGAGCCGACGTCATCATTGCTCGCGTTCCACTGGCGGAAGTGCCGCGCGTGTCGGAAGCGCTGGCCACGGTGACAGCAATAGACCACATCGAGATTCGCCACGACGAAATCATCGTCTCGGTTGCCCACGGTGCGGCCGCGATTAGCCCCGTGGCGGTTGCACTGGCCGGAGCGGGTATCGCCGTGAGCGAACTGACGCTACGCACCCCCTCTCTCGATGATGTCTTTTTGCAGACCACGGGAGAACGTATTCAAAGTCGCGAAGATCAGCAGGCGTCATGACGGTAACTGCCGAACAGACTCGCGTTCATGCTCGTCGTTCTGGGTTTTTCCATGACCTGCGGACGGTCGCTCTCCGAGCGATCCGACTTACATTGCGCGACTCCGAATCGATCGGTCCCGCACTCGTTATCCCAATTTTCTTTCTCGTCGTGAATATCGGGTCATTGCAATCATTCGTCGAACGCAACTCCGCGCCCGGCTTCGATTTCAAAGGATTCCAGCTGCCAGTTGCAGTGATTTTTTCCGTGACCGGTGTTTCGCGAGCGGCCTCTCTGGTGATTGACATTCAAGACGGATACCTTGACCGACTATTGCTCACACCGGTACGACGAGCCACGTTGTTGTTAGGGCTGATGATTGCAGATGTGATGCTGGTGATCGCCTTGACTCTGCCCGTCGTCGCCATCGGCACATTAATAGGCGTTCGGTTTGCCACAGGGATTTTGGGAATGGTCGGATTCATTCTGTTAGCCGGTGCGTGGGGTCTCGCCTTCACCGGATTCCCGTATGCAATTGCACTGAAGACCGGTAATCCAACTGCGGTGAATAATGCTTTCCTACTTTTCTTTCCATTTGCCTTTCTCACCACGGCGTACGTACCCCAATCGTCGCTTACCGGATGGTTGGCCAATGTTGCGACCTACAATCCAACCACGTACGTGCTTGCAGGCATGCGCAGCATCGTGATGACTGGGTGGGATCTCACGGACATACTCAAAGCAATTGCCGCAATCGCCTTGGTAGGAAGTATCTCATTCACACTTGCATTCACTGCGTTGCGAGGTCGCGTCAAACGAAGCTGACGACCAACTCCGATCCGTTTCTGGCCGCCACCGAAGGTCGACGTGTCCAACACACGCCGGTGTGGTTCATGCGCCAAGCAGGCAGAAGTCTTCCCGAGTATCGGGCCTTACGCGGCGAGGGCAGCATCCTCGATGCGATTAAGCGACCCAGTCTGGCCGCCGAAATTACGTTGCAACCGGTTCGGCGCTACGGAGTCGATGCTGCCGTCTTGTACAGCGACATCATCGTGCCGGCTCACGCAGTTGGTTTTGGAATCGATGTTGCCCCTGGAACTGGGCCCGTAGCCGAATACCCATTTCGACATAAAAGTGATTTGTCTCGACTTCGAAATTTTGAGCCTGAGTTGGACTCCCCGTATGTCATCGAGACCGTCAAGTTATTGGCCGCCGAATTGGAAGTGCCGCTTTTAGCTTTCGCCGGGGCTCCGTTTACCGTTGCCAGTTATCTCATCGAAGGTCGGCCAAGTCGCGACTACATACACACCAAGTCACTGATGGCCACTGACGAACAACTTTGGGATGCACTTTTGCAACGTCTTGCCGAGCATGCGATTGCATCTCTCCGCAGCCAACTCGACGCCGGCGCAAGCGCATTTCAATTGTTTGATTCATGGGCGGGCGCCCTCACCGTTACCGAATACCACGAGCATGTCCTCAAGTACTCGCAACTGGTGTTCGCTGAATTGCGCGCCTCACACCCGAATGCACCCGGAATCCACTTTGGAGTCGGATGTGATCACTTGCTTGAGGAGATGTACACGGCCGGTCCGCGCGTCATGGGTCTGGACTGGCATAGTTCGATTGGTAAGGTTCGCGCGCGTCTCGGCGCCGACACAATCGTGCAGGGCAACCTAAACCCGGAACTTGTCATGGGCACCGTGGAGCGAGCGCTCCGCGGAGTGGATTCGGTGCTCGCCGACAATGACGGGAATCCAGGACACATATTTAATCTCGGACACGGAGTTAGGCCATCGACCGATCCAGATGTACTTGCCGCAGTTGTTCGATACGTGCACGACCAAACCGCGCAATGAACATCACCCCGGTAGCAATGGCCAAACAGACGACGGCCGTTTTGCTGATGGCGTATGGAACTCCGCGCTGCGTTGAGGAGATACTCCCCTATTACACCGACATCCGCCGGGGGCGAGTGCCAACTACCGAGCAACTCGCGGATTTGACTGCTCGGTACAACGCCATTGGCGGAGTATCGCCCCTCGTTGCCCGTACCGAAGCGCAACGAGATGTCCTATGTCGAGAACTCGACATACTCGCCCCTGGTAAATTTCATGTCCAACTTGGATTCAAGCACAGCCACCCAATGATTGAGGAGACGGTGGCCGATCTGGCGAGACAGGGATACTCGCGAATAATCGCACTTGTTTTGGCACCGCACTTCTCGGAGTACTCGGTGGGACAATACATGTCTCGCGCCAGCGAGTCTGCGCAATCACTTGGCATGGCCGTCGCCGGTATTTCTAGTTGGGCCGTTGAGCCGGCATTCATCAACTTCCTGAGCATTGAGCTGACCAACAAGTTGACTGCCATGGCCGGTTATTCAACGCGCCCGCATGTGCTGTTCACCGCACATTCTCTGCCACAGCGCATCATCGACAGCGGCGACCCTTACCCGACCGAACTTCGTTCGACCGCGAGTGCAATTGCTAGCCGACTCAACATCGCCGAAGGTTTACAGTGGACGATCGCTTGGCAATCTGCCGGCCGAACACCCGAGCCATGGATCGGACCAGACATTTTGACCGTGATTGATCAGATTGCTAGTGGCGGCGAGTCCGACGGAGTCGTCGTGTGTGCGTGCGGATTTGTTGCCGATCACCTCGAGGTGTTGTACGACATTGATATCGAGGCCCGGCTTCGCGCCGAACAACTTGGTCTTGCCTTTGCCCGTACAGATTGCGTTAACGATGATCAAACGGTGATGTCGGCATTGGCCCATCGCGTAATCGCGGCAAATACCGAGTAGCGCGATGCGAACAAGCGAACAACGCGTGGTTGTTGTCGGGGGCGGAATATCCGGGCTTGCCACCGCCTACGCAATTGGCCAGCAACACCCAGCACCGCATGTCACCGTGTTGGAATCATTGCCTCGACTTGGTGGGTGTATTAGCTCTAGCCCATTTGCGGGCATCAGATCGGTGGATGAATCGGCCGACGCATTTTTGATTCGCACGCCGGCGGCACTAGACCTCGCTCGCGAGGTCAACTTGGGCGGCGAACTTACCGAACCGGCTACAGGCAAGGCATACATTTGGCATCGTCGCCTACACCAGATTCCCGAACCAACAATGCTTGGCATTCCGGCAAGCAGGACTGCGATCATGAACACAAGTCTCCTGTCGACAAGGGGCAAACTTCGCGCACTGACCGAACCCTTCATATCTCGTCGCGCCATCGAACTTCCGGCACCGGAAGCCAACGATTCTCTTGGCGCACTCATTCGATCACGCTTCGGCGATGAGGTACTGGAGCGAATTGTTGACCCACTGGTGGGAAGCATCTACGCCACGAACACAGACCACTTCAGCCTGGACGGAATGCCTCAAATTGCGGACCTAGTTCGTCGCCGAGGAAGTTTGATGCGGGCGGCTCGGGAAGTTGTGAGCGCACGGGTGACCGGTCGTGCCGTGTTCGCTGCTCCACTGCGGGGGATGTCGTCTCTGATTGACGCTCTCTTGGCCGCATGTCAACAGCAAGGCGCCGATGTTCGCATCTCCAGTCAGGTAAACAGTATCGAACAGCCAGATCGTGGCAAGTTCATCGTCCACACTTCCGAGTCTTCGCATCTGGCTGATGCCGTGGTGATGGCAACTCCGGCGCGACACGCCGCAACTCTCGTCGGTTCGTTGGATCGCCAGGCTGGTGATATCTTGTCGCGAGCGGAACACTCCTCGGTGGTAATTGTAAGTCTCGCAATTTCGCGCCAGCAGTGGCCAACTTCCATTACCGGCAGTGGCTATCTTGTGCCAAAGCCGGTGCAGCGAGCGGTGACCGCGGTGTCGTTTGGTTCGAACAAATGGAAGCACTGGAATCCGCGCGACAACTCAATGATTCTTCGGGTTTCGCTGGGGCGCGATGGGGCGCCAATGCATCAACACGACGATGACTCGCTGGTCGGAATGGCTTTGGCGGATCTAGAACTACATCTCGGCCGTCAGTTCACTCCGCACGCCACTCGAGTCACACGCTGGATCGAAGCATTCCCCCAATATCGCCCAGGACATACCAGGCGGGTTAACCATCTGGATGCACTACTTGATTCGTCAGCGCCAGGACTATTTCTTACCGGGGCAAGTTATCGCGGCATTGGAATTCCTGCCTGCATTCAGCAGTCACGAAACGCAGCCATGCGCGTCTTGGACAAACTAGACACGTGACTCGACGAATTGTGGGTTCAGCGGAACGGGCCGGTCTGACGCCAATGCGATGTGTCGGAGTTCTGTGTGCTGGCGCCCTCGTGGCTTTTAGTTTGCCCCCTTGGGGATGGTGGCCATTCGCATTTATAGGTGTCGCAATTTTCGCCGCAATCGGCAACAAGGTCAGTCGCCCAGTTTCTCGCTTTGCCCTCGGCACGACTTTTGCCATCGGGTGGCTCGCGCCGGGTATGGCGTGGATGTGGTTTCTCACAGCACCCGGATATGTTGGCGCGGTATTGCTGTACGCCTCCTTCCATGGGCTGGCGACACTCGCTTATTCGTTCACCTCACGGAGGGCGATTATCGGGTCTCTACTCCATACCTTGGCGGAAGCTTTGAGATTTTCGTTTCCACTAGGTGGAGTCCCGCTAGCAAGTGTCGCTATTGGCCAGGCCGACTCGCCGTTGGCAACATTGGCAAGACTTGGTGGATCGTTATTTCTCACTTTGATTGTCTTTCACATTGGATTTCAGTTCGGCAGCCGTTCCTTTCGAAAAACCTTTGCAGCCGTTGCGCTTACGGTTTGTTTGGTTATCATCGCAACTCTGTCATCGAATGGTTCGGATCGCGGGGTAACGACGAGAATTGCGGCCGTCCAAGGCGGAGGACCGCAGGGCACGCTGGGAATCAATACCAACTTTCGAGATGTCTTCGAGAGACACCTCGCCGCTACACAGTCGATCACGCCGAACGACAATGTCGACATGGTGATCTGGCCAGAAAATGTCATCGACGTCGCCCAATTCTCCGAAAGTGTGGAGCTCGGAGCTATTACCGCCGAAGCACAACGGCTTGACGCACCGTTTGTCGTTGGAATTACCGAGGATGTCGGTTCCCAGCATTTCATCAATGCACAGGTTGTGGTGCAACCAAGTGGTTCGATCGTCGACCGATACGACAAGGTACGACGAGTGCCGTTTGGCGAATACATGCCGATGCGCAGCCTGCTCAAGTCTCTGGGTGCACCGGTGAACTTGGTTCCCCGTGACGCACTTGCAGGCACCGGAATTGGGGTGCTTGATGTCGACGGAACTCGAATCGGTGTCGTCATCTCTTGGGAGGTATTTTTTGCCGGACGAGTCCGCGAGGGCATCTCGCACGGCGGGCAGCTGATCGTCAACCCAACCAACGGCGCAAGTTTCACTGGAACCATTTTGCAGACGCAACAAATTGCGGTGTCACGATTGCGCGCGATAGAAAATGGTCGCTGGCTTGTTCAGGTATCACCTACCGGCCTTTCCGGCGTGATCAGTCCCGACGGCGATTTGTATGCGCGCACGAGTGTCAGCGAACAGAAAGTTCTTTTCTACGACGTACCGCTGAGAACCGGATCAACTCTGTATTCACGACTCGGTGATCGACCACTCATTGTGATAATGGTGGTGTCGACCATTGTCTTGATGTTGTTCGACCGCCGACAAAAGAAGGCGTGATTACCCACAGATAGAGTGACATAACTATGACCAAGGCTGTTGACACTTCTGTTGACGCCGACGGTCCTCTGCGCATTGCATATCTCACCTATCGCGGCAAACCTCATGTTGGTGGTCAGGGTGTTTACACACGACACTTGACGAAGGCTCTTGCAGACCTTGGTCACCACGTCGAGGTGTTCGGCGGTCAGCCTTATCCGATTCTGGATCCGCGAATCACATTGCACCAATTGCCGAGTCTCGACATTTTCAACGACGAGCATCCCGGTCGCTTTCCCGCATATTGGGAGCTGAAGAATTGGCCAAACATCGTTGAGGCGGCACAACTATTGAAGGGAACGTTTGGCGAACCCCTGGCATTTAGCATTCGCGCCTATCGGGCATTGCGAATTCGAACTTCCGACTTTGACATTGTTCACGACAACCAGTGTTTGGGTACAGGAATCTTAAAAATTGAGAAGTTGATTCCAACCGTCGTAACTCTGCATCATCCAATTACCAAGGACCGCAAACTTGAGATGGAACATGCCGACGGCTATTGGAAGAGTCGAGGAATCGGTCGTTGGTACTCGTTTGTAAAAATGCAAGGCAAGGTCGCCAGCAAAATGCCGCGGATTGTTGTGGTCAGTGATAACTCGATCCAAGACATTCATACCGATATGGGTGTCTCTCTCGATCGGATGCGTCTAGTCCCCGTTGGTGTCGATCCCGAATTGTTCACACCTTTGCCACATATTGCGCGCAAAAAATCTCATCTCATCACCACTGCATCTGCCGACGTTGCGCTGAAGGGATTGTCATACTTGCTCGAGGCGATAGCCAAGCTACGCACTGAACGCGACATACACCTGACAATTATCGGAACGGCGAGAAAGGGCGCCAGCGCTGAACTCATTGACGAGCTCGGGTTGGGCGATTGCATCAATTTTGTTTCTGGAGTATCCGATGAACGAATCGTCGAATTGTACGCCGAGAGCGAACTCGCGGTTGTGCCAAGTCTCTACGAGGGTTTCAGCCTTCCCGCTATCGAAGCCATGTCGACCGGAACTTGTCTGGTTGCCACGACCGGCGGCGCATTGCCTGAAGTGACTGGTCGAGATAACGAGACTGTTCTTTCTTCCCCCCCTGGTGATGTCGATGGCCTAGTGATGGCAATTGGGCGCGGTCTCGACGATTCCGAATTAAGGCAGCGCATCGGCGCCGCGGGGCGAAAGAGAGTTGTAGAGCGATGGAGTTGGCGGCACTGTGCGGCACTAACCGTCGAGCAGTATCGAGAGGTTTTGGCAATGCCACACAATGTGAATAAGCGTCGAGCGAAAAAGTAGCCAGATGCTCACCGTCGAATTCGATCGTCTGCCAATAACTTGCGACACACTATTTCTGGACGCAGGCTCTGGTTTTGGTCGTCACGCCTTTGAAGCCGCTCGACGAGGTGCCCGGGTAGTTGCCCTGGACCGCGCCACCGAAGAGGTAGCGATCACTCGGGCAACCTTTGCCGCGATGGCTCAGGCCGGCGAAGTAAATGCTGATCGTCTCGCCGGTGTCGTTCGCGGGGATGCAACAAATCTTCCTTTTCGTGACTCATCATTCGACTGCATCATTACTTCTGAAATGCTTGAACACGTTGACGACGACGTGCGTGCATTGGGCGAACTATCGCGGGTATTACGACCTGGCGGAACCCTGGCCGCAACGGTCCCGTCATGGTTTCCGGAAAAAATAAACTGGATGCTTTCGGACGAATACCATGCCCCTTTCGTTCCCGGTGGACATGTTCGCATTTACAGCGCTTCCGAGTTGAAATCTAAAATTCGCGCCGCCGGGCTTTCGCTGCGGGGCGCCCATCGCGCTCACGGTCTGCATTCCCCGTACTGGTGGTTGCGTTGCGCGGTCGGGCCAACACGCCAAGATCACAGGCTCGTGAATGCCTACAAGAAGTTTCTGGAGTGGGAGATCGCGGCCGCGCCGCGAAGTATCCGAATAATCGACAGGGCGTTGAGCCCGGTGCTTGGCAAGAGCTACGTCGTCTATTCCCAAAAACCGCTAGCCGGAAAAGCGAGTGGGCACCTACATGTTGACTGAACTGGGAGGTGTTGTCTCCCATCACGAATTAACTCAAACAGCGCAGTCGATTGCCGCACTGCAACTTCCCAACGGAATGATTCCGTGGTTTCCACATGGTCATTGCGATCCATGGAATCATGTGGAGACCGCGATGGCCCTCGACATCATGGGTCTGCACGACAACGCGCAACGGGCATACCAGTGGCTCGTAAATCAACAACGCAGTGACGGAAGTTGGTTTAACTATTACTTGCCCGATGGCTCGATTGAGGATCACAAACTCGACACCAATGTGTGCGCCTACATCGGAGCCGGGGTTTGGCACCATTGGTTGTTGAGTCACGACATCAAATTCGTCGATCACATGTGGCCGACCGTCAAACGCGCCATTAATTGGGTAATGAACATGCGTCGAGTGGATGGAACATTCTTGTGGGCGCGTGAGATTGAGAGCCGGCCATGGGATTACGCACTACTAACCGGCTCCTCTTCCATCCGGCACGCTTTGCAGTGCGCCACCAACCTTGGCGCCGTGATCGGCGATCCCCAACCGGAATGGCAGGCCGCCGCGGTGCTGCTCGGCCACATCATTCGCACTGACCAGAATGCATTTGAGCCAAAACAGCGTTGGGCGATGGATTGGTACTACCCCGTACTTACAGGTGCGCTCACCGGGTCCGAGGCCAAGGTTCGTCTCGCCGAGAGATGGGACGAGTTCGTGATCGAGGGACGAGGAGTTCGATGCGTCAGCGACGAACAATGGGTTACGGCCGCTGAAACCGCAGAGTGCGCCGTCGCGCATGTCGCAATTGGCGATACCGATACCGCTAAGGAGCTGCTTTCTTGGACACGCGCTCACCGCACCGAAGATGGTTCGTATTACACCGGAATTGTCTATCCAAATCGAATTATTTTCCCTGCTGAGGAGCGCAGCGCTTACACAGGGGCAGCAGTGATTATTGCCGCCGATGCGATTGCCGGGGCGACGGCTACAAGCCACCTCTTTGTCGCTCCGGAAGAGACCGACTAATTCGTGTCAAGACCCGCAACGATCCCGTGGCCGATGCTTCAACGAACCCACCGCTAGCGATGGCAGGTAGATAGATCTGCTCGTATGGTGCCTGTCCGCCTTTGAGGGGGTCGCTAAATACATCGTGAATCGCCAGGCTTCCACCAAGGACTACATGCGGCACCCACGATTGATAATCATTTCGGGCGACATCGGTTCCATGTCCGCCGTCGATGAACAAAAATGCGATCGGTCTCGTCCAGGTTGATCCGATCGATGCCGAATCGCCGACAACGGCTTGCACCACATCGTCGAGTCCGCAACTGGCGATTGTCCGTTCAAAGAATGGAAGAGTGTTGATTTGCCTGGTCGTGTCGTCGATCAGTGTTGGGTCGTGCCACTCCCAGCCAGCCTGATTCTCTTCCGAGCCTCGATGATGGTCGACCGCGTACAGCGTTGTTAGCGCTTGACGAGCCGCGGCACCCAACCACACCGTGGATCGTCCGCAATAGGAGCCGACTTCGACAAACACTTGACCGGTTGGAGTTGGTCCACCTAGGCACGCCGCATCGAATAACGCATCGCCTTCCTCGGCCGGCATAAAGCCCTTTGTCGCCAGGGCGACTGCGCGTAGAGCGGGATCCAGAGTCATGTGTTAAAGCTCATTATTTATCTATGGGAAGAAGTGCGTTGGCTCGCGCTACTCGACCTAGCCAACCGGCACTTGGTTTGAGCACCCGTTGTTGAGTGACTCGATCCACGCCAACGATTCCAAAGGTTGGTTCGTATCCATAGATCCATTCAAAATTATCCAGCAGGCTCCAATATGTATAGCCGCGGACATCAATGCCGTCGGCGAGACAACGCAACACACCCTCGAGGGCGCGACGCACATACTCGATTCGCTCCGAATCTTTGGTGGTGGCAATTCCATTTTCGGTAACAAGTATCGGGACATGTCCAGTTTGTTCCCATGCCCGACGAATGCACCCTTCGAGCGACTCGGGGTAAAACTCGTAACCCATCATCGTGGTTCGCGTTTCGGGCGAAGGCTTGATCCGACCTAGAGCCCCGAAATATTGTCGGGTGTACGTTTGCACGCCGAAGAAATCGTCACCACGGGCGGTTTCTAGAAACGGATCTTCCATCCCAGCCCAGGCAGACGCTCGTTTTGCCTCTGCCAGATGGCGCTCCTTTTCTGATCCGTCGATGAGAAATTCTTGCATCGCCAAAGTGATCCCTAACGGAGCCGATGAGACCTCCTTGACCGCTTGACGTGCCTTCTGGTGCGCCAGTACGAACACCTCATTGCATCTGTCACGCGCGGCCCGGTCGGTTGTACCAGGAGGGAATGCTCCGAGCATGTGCCCAATTGTCGAGACCACATTTGGCTCATTGATTGTGCACCAGCGTCCAACTTCAGCCCCTAGATGGGTGGCGACGCGCTGACAGTATCGAGCGAACAGATCGGCGGTTGTGTCCTTGAGCCACCCACCGGACTTAACCACCCAACGGGGAGTCGTAAAATGGTGCAAGGTGACGACCGGAGTGATCCCGTTATCTCGGCACGACTCCACCATCCGTCGATAGTGGTCGAGTGCATCAATGGAAAATTCACCTTCTTGGGGTTCGACCCGGCTCCATTCGACACTGAATCGATAATTGTCGAATCCAAGCGATGCCAGCATGGCGATGTCGTGCGAATATCGATGAAAGTGATCGCACGCTTCTCCGCTTGGCTCCTTGCATGGTGTCCCGAGCTGGTGTTCCCACTCCCACCAGTCGTTATTCTCGTTGCCACCTTCCACTTGATGGGCCGACGTCGCGGTGCCCCAGGTGAACCCGTGCGGAAACTTCGCCGAGGGAGTGGCAAATTGCGGCGAAGTCACAAAAAATTACCGTAGCGCACTAGTTGCATCGAACATTTACTGGCAACATTAGACAATGGATCCCTCATCAACAGCAAAAATCGACTCGGCATCTAGTTCGACAACGGCGCTTGCTGATCTGATCATGTTGCTGGATCTTGAACCGATCGAAGAAAATATTTTTCGTGGCCAGTCGCCCGACGAAAATCGCCAGCGTGTATTCGGGGGTCAAGTTGCCGGTCAAGCATTGGTCGCGGCAAGCCGAACCATTGACGAACCTGGTCGACATGTCCACTCGCTGCACGCCTACTTCTTGCGCCCCGGCGACCCTGGTGTGCCAATTCTCTATGAGGTCGATCGCATCCGTGACGGAAAGAGTTTCTCGACAAGACGGGTGGTAGCAATTCAACACGGCAAAGCGATCTTCAATTTGCAGGCAAGCTTCCAGAATCGCGAGGATGGCCTTGAGCACAAGATCGCGATGCCCACCGATGTCCCCCAGCCTGAGTCGCTGCCGGATTTCACCACGAGGATGTCTCCGCACAAAGAAAGACTCGGCGATTGGTACGACCGTCCGCGACCGATCGACGTACGTTATGTCGACAATGATCCGTTTTCCCGCGGCGGAAGCCGAGCGCAGGGACAACGAGTGTGGTTGCGAGCCGACGGATCTCTACCCGACGACGAAGTGCTGCATGCCTGCATCGTCACATACGCGAGCGACATGACCTTGCTCGACACGGCGCTCCTCCCGCACGGACTCTCGTGGTCGGAAGGTGGACTTCAAATGGCGAGCGTCGATCACGCGATGTGGTTTCATCGACCGTTCCGAGCCGATGAGTGGATGCTCTATGACCAGTCCGCGATATCGACATCAAATGCCCGCGGGCTGGCAAGTGGTTCAATTTTCACTCGACAGGGTGATCTGGTGATCACCGTTGTTCAGGAAGGACTGATTCGCCTCATCCACTGACCACCAAGGACAATTCTTAGCGTCTCGACTCCATAAACATTCCACGAAGTGCGCCAAAGTTCTCGACACAGTGTCCTGCGCCAAGGACCACCGCCTCGAGCGGTTGATCCGACATATTTACTGGAACCTGTGTATCGCGCTCAATTCGTTGCGCGAAACCACGCAACAACGCACCTCCACCCACGAGATACATACCACGGGTGAGAAAATCCTGGGACAGTTCGGGCGGAGCACTGGCAAGACAACGCACAACCGAATCAATCATTTGTCGGACGACATCTTCAATGGCACCGCGAATCTCTTGCGACGTGAGAACCACGGTCTTTGGTAAGCCGGTCACGAGATCTCGACCGCGTACTTCCGCATCTCGATCTTCCGGAGTGGCGATTGCGCTACCAATGCTGATCTTGATTTCTTCGGCGGTGCGCTCGCCAATGGCAAGGCCGTGTTCTTTTCGTACATGAGTCTGGATGGCCGCATCTATGTCGAAACTCCCGACGCGTACCGCCTCTAGTGCGACAATTCCGCCAAGACTGATTACGGCAGTCTCTGTTGTACCCCCGCCAATATCAATGACCATATTGCCAACCGGTTCATTAATCGCAAGGTCTGCACCAATCGCAGCGGCCATTGGCTGTTCCAAAAGTTGGGCGTCGGCCGCCCCTGCTCTACGCGTTGCATCGGTTACCGCTCGGCGTTCAACCTCGGTGATCGCAGACGGAACACAAATGAGAACCTTGGGGCGAGAGAATCGAGATACACCTGCTCGCTGCAGCAACAAGCGAATCATTTTCTCGGTGATTTCAAAGTCGGTGATAGCCCCACCTCTTAGCGGACGCACTGCCACGATGTAGCCGGGAGTTCGACCAATCATCTCCCACGCCTCCTGCCCGGTGGCGAGGACTTCACCCGTGCGTCTGTTTACCGCGATCACCGATGGTTCATTAATGACAATTCCCCGACCCTGCATGTACACCAAAGTGTTTGCGGTACCGAGATCGATTGCGAGGTCACGAGCCATTGTTGATCTACTTCCGACGCTGACGCCGCTGGGCATCAATTAACTGTTGTCGCAAATGTGCTCGCGAGTCATCCGAGAGTGCGTCTAGGTGGCGGTTAAATGAAACCATCCCACTATTGTTATTGGCCTTTCGCACGCTACGGAAGAGAATTACCGCCAAGGCAACTGCACAAGTCACCGAGATCATGGCGAAGAGAAACGCGAGACCCGATATGGCCACCACCATTCCGTTCACGTAAACGATTTCTTTGCGCTAAGTGTTAGGAACTCTTTGATGTCGACAATTTCGTGCCCACTTGTGGCCCAGTCGTCACCGTTCGCCCATTTTTCTCGCTTCCAAATCGGCACGGTTGCCTTGAGTGCATCAATTCCAAATTGTGCGGCGGCAAATGCTTCAGTTCGATGAGGTGCGGACACGACAACTAAAACCGATGATTCGCCAAGGCGCAATGTGCCGAGTCGATGAATCAGTGCGACTCGTCCCACGACGGCCCATCGCTGCCGGATCTCTGCCGCAATTTCGGTGAACTTCCCCAGCACTTCGCTGTGGTAAGCCTCGTAATCGAGTTCAGTGACACCGTCGCGACCGTCGGCGTGGTCGCGAACGGTGCCGGAAAAGACAACAACCGCTCCACACTTCGGAACAACGGCCCAGTCGTACGCTCCTCCAACATTTAGCGGCGAAACCGTCAACTCAAGCCACGTATCGCCATCATCGACCATGAGCGAGTGGTTCATCGCTTTCAGCGTACCCGAGGTAGGCGATACCCATAGAAAACCATAGGTGAGTAATCTGCATCGTGTGAATGGTGATCAGACTCCGACATCACCTGACGACTTTGAAGACGACCAGATCAATTTCGTTGCACCGATTCCTCCTTACGAACGGCAATGGCGCCATCCGAGCGAATTGCGGGATCACTTCGCGCCTCGAGTCTCCGCGCCGCCGATTCATCGTGAATTTCGACTGGTCGCGATTGGTTCGGCTTGTCTCAGCGTGGTGATATCTCTTGTATTACTTGGGGTCGTCTCCCCCCGTTCTCCATCGGCCGAATCGCGGGCTCGTGGAGAGTACATTCCGCCAGATCGGGCCGCGTTTCAGATGGCTGCAGGGGCGACTTCTATCGATGACTTGCGTAGCGTGATACCACACTTGAGTGATTCCTCGCAACCGGTTCTCGCTATGCCGCAGGCGGGATATTTCCTAAGTTCCGCGGTTGATCTAAGTGAGAATCTGATCATCGACATTGTTGAGGCCGACGGACAACGCAACTCGGCGCAAGTTGTGGCGATCGATCAAAATTTTGGAATCGCATGGTTACGTCGACTGAATTTCGCCCCAATCTATGCCAGCGAAACCGCCATAGGTAGCCCGGATACAACGGAGGCGGAAAAGATCGCCCACGGAGATTTGGTATGGGTTGTCGATCGCGATGTCACTGCCGCAATTATTGGACTGTCCACTAAAGACCTTGCGCTTGCAAAGCACCTATGGCCCGTTGACACGCCGGCGGGCACCAAGATAAGTGGTCTTGCAGTAGATGAGCAAGGAGCGGCAATCGGATGGTGTGTGTACGTAAACGGCGCACAATGGATAGTTCCACTGGCAATGCTCGAGAACCTATTATCGCAAATCGACATAACCTTGTCCGATGAGTGACCCTGACGACAACGCGTTTGCTGGTCTGCCGTTCTTTGGCGACATGCTCAAGGCGATTTCCTCTCAGGGTCCACTGCAGTGGGATGTCGCTCGCCAAATTGCGATGACGACCGCGTTGAGCGGGGGCACCGTCGAGGCAAACGTAAATCCGGCCGATCGGATTGCGCTGGAGACTCTTGCCCCAATCGCCCAGTTGCATGTCGAAACCCATACGGGACTAGCCACGACTCCAACGGATCATCCGCTCGAATTATTAGTGGTCAACAAAAGCACCTGGTGCCACCACACCCTCGAGGCCTACAAACCGCTTTTCACTACCCTCGCCTCGTCGCTCAGTGGTGCCGATGTCTCAACCAAGGATTCGTCGGAACTCGGCGGCGAAGACTCAATAGCGTCGATGATGGCGGGTCTAGCGAAATTGATGGCCCCCGCAATGATGGGAATGTCGGTTGGCTCGATGGTTGGCACAATGTCGCATCATGCTTTTGGACAATACGACATTCCGCTTCCTCGTGACCCGATACATCAGCTGCTACTGGTTCCAGCAAATATCAGTTCATTTGCTACTGACTGGAGTATTCCGATCGATGACATTCGAATGTGGGTGCTCATTCAAGAACTCACGGCCCATGCGGTGCTCGGCGTAAGTCATGTCCGTGAAACAATTTCCGCCACAGTTCGTCGGTATGTCGCAGGGTTTAGACCTAACCCGACCGCAATGTTTGATCGGATGACCGATGTCGAGGTCACGAGCGACGATCCAATGGCTATGTTGCAGAAGTTTTTGGGGGACCCGTCGCTCATATTGGGTGCGGTACGATCCAAGGAGCAAGAGGAACTTTCGCCGTCGTTGGATTCGATGGTTGCAACCATCATCGGCTTCGTTGACCACTCCGTGGATCTGGTCGCTTCAAGGGTTCTTGGTGGTGGGTCCCAGATCGCCGAGGCAGTTCGGCGGAGGCGCGTCGAGTCAACGTCAAATGACATATTTCTCGAACAATTGCTGGGTCTGCGACTTACCCGACAACAACTCGAGCGCGGTCGCACATTTATTGATGGTGTCGTCGAGCGCGCGGGAAGCGATGGTCTATCGCAACTCTTTAACGCCCCGGGCAATCTACCGACACCAAGTGAATTGGATGCGCCAGGTTTATGGCTCGCGCGACTTGAAGTTCAATAATCGGGTTCGCATTACAAAATAGACGCTTCCAACTAATCCAGTAACCCCTACCAAGGCGAAGCCAACTGCACCGGGTGGAGCAGCAATCACCGCGATAAGACCTCCGACGACCCAGGCTAATTGGTTGCGGGTTTCGAATTGCACAAATGCCCTGGCGCGATTGGCGTCGGGGGCACTTGCTTGAACGATTGCTTCAAAGGATAAACGACCAAGCGCCGCGACTCCATTTACGCTTGCCGAAAGCACAATGCCGGCGGTTATACCACCGCTGTATCCGGTAATTATTCCGACCACAGCCATGGCTACAAGTGTCAGTCCAAGCATTACCTGTTCGGGAATGCGATGCCTCAGGATTGGTGCGACACCGTTGGCAAGCATCGTCGCCAACGAAGCCAGTCCGAGTGCAAATGCGAACCAGGCCGTACCCGCACTTTGATCGCGCAACCAAAACGCCAAGTGGAAGAACATGAACCCGACAGCACCACGCAACAACATCATCGCCATGGCCGCATAGAGCACCTGGGGTCGATGTAGTTCTTCCAACTCGATTCTCTGGATCGGACCCCCGACCGCGGCCACATGTTTGGGCAGTTTCAACGCCATACCCGCCGCAAAAACAAACAAGACCGCCGAACCGAACAACGACACTTCCGAACCAATTAGGTGTGCCAGTCCGGCGGGAATTACGGCAACGAAACTAACAATGCCGGTAACGAGTCCGAGCTTGCCGTTGGCCGCGACCAGTTCATCATCATTGCGCACAAGAGTCGGCACAAGCGAGGATCGCGACACGGCATATGTCTTGGACAGGACCAGTGAAATGAATGCCAGTGGAAACAATAGAAGCGAATCAATTCGACCCACCATCAAGATCACGACAAGCGCCCTAATGAGACCAACTACGAACACGGTCAGGCGACGTCCCCCAGGTAGTCGATCGATGTATGGTCCAACGAGAGGAGCAAGAATTGCAAACGGCGCCAAGCTGAGTGCAAGAAATAGCAACACTTTGCTACGGGCGGCATCCGGACTAATAGATAGGAATAGGGAGTCCGCGAGAGAGACTGCCAAAAACGTGTCGGCGGCGGCCATGTAGCCATGCACCCGGGCAAGCCTCGTCAACGGAGATGCCGGAGACAACCCTATAAGTCGATGTCTGTTTCTGATCAACCCATTTTCTCGTATTTGTAGCCAAGACCGCGGATGGTCACTACCCGGGACGGATGGAGTTGGTCCGCTTCCACCTTGGATCGCAGTCGTTTGATATGGACATCAAGCGTTTTTGTGTCTCCGTAATAGTCGCTACCCCAGACTCGGTCGATCAGTGTCTCACG
>CAYGOJ010000023.1:0-18092 GCA_964351545.1 uncultured Acidimicrobium sp. | reverse complement strand
GGGGGCGATCGTAGGGACGATGACGCTCGGCACCGACCAAGGTGATTTCGCCGGAAAAGGCACCGTTGCGCAAACTTTCACATGCACGAGTTCCCGCGAGTGACGCGCCAACCACAACAACGTGATTCATTTCGATGTCCTGCTTCGATGAATGGTGAACCGAATACGAGTTCTACACTCAGGTACACCACGACAGTACAGGGCATGGTCGCACGTGTGAGACGTCAACTTAAACTAATCCCTGATAGCGATGAGGATATCGCGGCGGCCCTCGAATCGGCGGAACTTCCCGCACTGTTGCCTGCACTCGCCTATCTCACCGGCGATATCTCGCTCTTGCGTGATCATCTCAAACCCGATCCACTCCGGGCTCGCGATGAGTTCAACGGATACTCACCCGAGCAGCAACGCGAGATTCGGTCGCGTGCACTACATGCGATCATCGCTTACCGAGACACCGGTCAGCGACCAGCCAAGGCGACCGACCCTTCAACTCTGCATCGAATCATGGAACACACAACCGGTCAGGAAGTGCCTGCTAACTATCTTCCATTACTGCGTGAGGAGCTTTCGGCGAGTGGAGTCGACCTACGCGCCCCACAATGGGCGAAGGCTGATTTGGCGCCCAATCGTCACTTTACGGTCGCCATCATCGGCTCTGGAATGTCCGGACTGTTAGCGGCACATCGTTTGAAGCAGGCAGGAATCTCGTTCACGATCTACGAAAAGAACGGCGACGTTGGTGGCACTTGGCATGAGAATATTTATCCAGGATGCCGAGTGGACGTTCCGAGTCACATGTACTCCTATTCGTTTGCCCAACGCCATGACTGGCCGAATTATTTCTCGCCTCAACCGGTCCTACTTGACTACTTCCGCGACTGTGCCGATGAATTTGGACTACGCCAACACATTCAGTTTGCAACCTCGGTAAGAGAAATATCCTTCTCGGAAGAATCTGCGACATGGAAGCTGCAACTGCACACTCAACACGGACCGGCCGAGGCAACCGCGCACGCGGTGATCAGCGCAGTTGGTCAACTCAATCGTCCCGCTCTGCCCGATATTGACGGACGTGACGAGTTCGACGGATTGTCGTTTCACTCCGCACAATGGCCAAGCGACATTAATTTCACCGGCAAGCGCGTGGTGGTGATCGGAAATGGCGCTAGTGCAATCCAATTCATTCCGATCATTGCCGAGCAAGTGGAGCATCTAACAGTGTTTCAGCGCACGCCCAATTGGTTCTTCCCCGCACCTCAGTATCACCAGACTGTTCCCGCGGGACTGCAATGGCTATTTGAACATCTCCCTGGATACGCGCAGTGGTATCGATTTTGGTTGTTTTGGCGCATGAGCGAAAATGTTCTGCCGGCGTGTCGCGTGGCTCCGCAATGGGATGGGGACGAAACCAGCATTAGTCCACTTAATGATGAACTGCGGGCGCTGCTGACGATGTACCTCGACTTTCAATTTTCTGACCGGCCCGATCTGCGCGACAAAGTGGTACCGCAATATCCGCCAGCAGCCAAGAGAGTCGTTGTTGACAACGGTGCCTGGGCATCGGCGTTGAAACGTGACAATGTCGCTCTCATCACCGACCGCATCACCGAAATCACCCAACTCGGTGTACGCACGGTCGATGGCGCAGAGCATCACGCCGACATCATCATTTATGCCACTGGTTTTCATGCCTCCGAATTTCTGACCCCGATGACAGTCCTTGGTCGCAATGGGGTCAATTTGCACGAACAGTGGGCCGGCAATGCTCGCGCCTATCTCGGTATTTCGGTGCCACATTTTCCGAACTTCTTCTGCCTGTATGGCCCAAACACCAACATCGTCGTCAACGGCAGCATTATTTTTTTCTCGGAATGCGAGGTTCACTACATCCTCGGCTGTCTGAAATTACTACTCGAAGAAAACAAGCGCACGCTGGAGTGCCGCCAAGATGTGCACGACGCCTACAACACATATATTGATCAGGGGAACTCCCAGATGGCCTGGGGAGTTTCGAAGGTGAGTAGTTGGTATAAGAATCGTCACGGCCGGGTGGCTCAAAATTGGCCATTCTCACTTATTGAATATTGGGAACGAACACGGGCTCCTGATCCAAAGGAATACATCATTAACTGATTTGTCGCTTTATTGTTGGGGTTCCAACTCTTCTCGCAAGATCGCGTAACCCAACGAATCTACATATTTTCCTTCTTTGATGCGCCAGACCTCTCTATAGGTTGCTTCGTGTCTGAATCCCGCCGACTCAAACACCCTCCGCATTGCTTTGTTGTCCACTCGAGTCGTGGCCTCGACTCGGCGAATTTTGTCATATGTGTCGAAGATATATCTCACTCCTTGAACTACCAGCTCCGTCCCAACGCCGTTCCCGCGAGCGCTCTCATCAACATTCACTATGAATAAAGGGGATTCGGCGTCCGAATTCTTGATCTCAAAGAACCGAATGAAGCCTTTCAGATCTCCTGCTGAGTCGATATAGACCAATGTTTGGGTCGTCATGCTTGCGAAGTACTCTTCGTTTCGCGCCTGCAATTCTCGTTCGTCAATGACCGGGTGTAAAAAGTATTCCCAGCGATTTGACGTGAGTAGATGGTGGAGGGCCGGAATGTCTTCCGATATAAACGGCCGGATTGTCACTTCTCAGTTTTACCATTGGAAGTAAGAGAAAGATTGCAGTGGAGACGATGGGACTCGAACCCACGACCCCCTGCTTGCAAAGCAGGTGCTCTAGCCAGCTGAGCTACGTCCCCGTAGGGCGGTATGTAGGGTAGCCGTTTTGCTCGAGATTGCGCCTAAGCATCGGCGCTTAGCATGATCCGATGAACAAACTCATTCGTATGGGACTGCAACTTCCACTATTCACCTACCCGGGTGTTGCAGATCGAGATCTATTTGGTCGCGTGACATCAATCGCGCAGGCGGCCGA
The DNA here is from genome assembly GCA_964351545.1 of uncultured Acidimicrobium sp. Classification (GTDB taxonomy): domain Bacteria; phylum Actinomycetota; class Acidimicrobiia; order Acidimicrobiales; family Ilumatobacteraceae; genus UBA3006. The sequence continues at coordinate 15,148 of CAYGOJ010000023.1, read as the reverse complement.
AGCATCCCGTTTCGACAGCGTGTGGGTGATGGACCATTTTTATCAACTACCGGGACTTGGCAAGCCACAGGCGCCCATGCTCGAGGCTTACACATTGCTGAGTGCACTCGCAGGCGTAACAAAGCAGGTCAATTTGGGCGCACTTGTAGGCGGCGTCACGTATCGGAATCCGGCCCTGTTGGCCAAGACGGTGACCACACTCGATGTTGTCTCACAAGGTCGGGCGATCTGGGGAATCGGTGCCGCGTGGTTTGAACTGGAGCACAACAATTATGGATATGACTTTGGCACGTTTGGAGATCGCTTCGAAAAATTGGAAGAAGCACTTCAGATAGTGAAAAGCATGTTCGTCAATGAGCAGACAACGTTTGATGGCAAGTGGTACCAGGTCACGAATGCACTCAACTCACCCAAACCAGTTCGACCCGGCGGACCACCAGTTCTTATTGGCGGGAGCGGCGAAAAGAAAACGCTGCGGATGGTTGCTCAATACGCCGATGCCTGCAATGTCTTTGGTCCGGTTGGCAAGGTACGAACCTTGATGGCGGTACTTGACCAACATTGCGCCAGCCTTGGTCGCGACCCATCGACAATTTGTCGCACTCGACTCAGCACACTTGTACTCGCTGACTCCAGAGAAGAGGCCGAAGCCACCGTGGCCGGTCGATTTGGGGCAAAGAGAATCGGTGATCTACCCGACGATGTTCAGACCCAAATTTCACGGATGACCACCTATGGAAGTGCCGAAAGTGTCGGTGACGAGATCCGTAGCCTTCTTGATGCCGGACTTACCGGCCATATATTCAATTTGCCTGCAGCCCATGACATTGATTCCGTGCATCGTGCAGGCGAGGTGCTGGCACCACTTTTACTCAACTAACACAAATAGTTCATCGACCTAAGTAGCCAAATTATTTGAATGTGCGAGGGTAGCCTCGCATCATGACTGACGAACTCATTTACGCATTTCGCGTGATGCGATTGCCGTTGCTGGATGCCGCTGGGGTATCGATAGGCAAAATAGATGATGTAGTCGTCGTCCCTGGCAAACATCCCGAGGCCCCTCGAGTCCTCGGTTTTGTGGCCACTAGCCAGCGTCGGCGAATTTTTGTCACCGCCTCTCGCATCGCCACGCTTGATAATTCGGGAGCCCGGCTGAGGTCATGGGACGTGGATCTACATCCGTTTCGTTCGCGGCCCGGGGAGCGATTGATCGGCAAGGACATCCTTGATCAACGTGTCGGCGATGAGGTTGTTAACGATGTCGCCCTGCATTATTCATCTGGTAGGGCACCTGGGTGGTACGTGACAAAAATTCGTCTATCTCGACGCAGCCTTCTCCATCCGCGCCCGAGTTATCGGTTGGAGGACTGGGAAGTAGCCGCCTCGCTCTTCGCCCCAACCACGGCGATGGCTGCCGAGGCGGCGCGTCTTCGCGACATGCATCCAAGCGATGTCGCGGCGGTCATTCGTGCACTTCCGACCGAGCAACGACGTTTGCTTGCCGAAGCCATGGATGACGAACGTCTTGCAGACGTCTTGGAGGAATTGCCAGAGGACGAACAGTTGCGCTTGATCGAGGGGCTCGACATGGAGCGACTCACAAACGTGTTCGAGGAAATGGAGTTTGATGACTTGGCCGATCTTTTGGTCCAAATGCCTGGCGAGCAACGGAGTCTTGTACTCGAGGCAATGGATGTCGATGACGCCGAAACGATGCGCCAACTTCTGTCGTACGAAGAAGGAACGGCAGGGTCGCTGATGAATCCAGACATCATTGTGCTGCCACCAGAAGCCACCGTCGCCGACGCCCTGGCGGTGATTCGCGACCCGGAGCAACTTGTCTCAATTGCGGCACAAGTGTTTGTTTCCCTGGCGCCGCATTACCCACCGACGGGTACATACCTTGGGGTGGTTCATTTTCAGCGCCTCCTACGCGAACCCCCACACATGGCACTAAAACATTGCCTTGACAATGAGCCAACGATCAGCCCGCTGATGACCGAACGCGAAGTTGCCGAACGCGTGGCGTCCTACAACATGCTCGCGGTAGGTGTCTGCGACAGCACTGGTCGACTGCTCGGGGCAATCACGGTAGACGACGTGCTCGATAGAACGCTTCCCGCCGACTGGCGGCGACACCCACGACCGGCGGTGGCATTATGAAGCGCCGACTCGACCTAGCTCGCCCGCGCCGCCGTCGCCCGCAACTTGGAATCCACTACGACCCCGATGCATTCGGTGAATTTTCGGAAGCTATCGCTCGATTTCTTGGTACAGCGCGCTTTCTCATCTTTCAAACCGTCGTCATTGTGTTGTGGCTGGGCTGGAACTTGTCCGCACCGTTGGGCTGGCGCTTCGACCCGAACCCCTATGGAGTGCTTACATTGGCGGTTTCATTGCAAGCCGCGTATGCGGCCCCCTTGATATTGCTGGCTCAAAACCGACAGGAAGACCGCGAACGAGAACAATCCTCCGACGATCGAAAGGTAGTCGCCCGTACCCAGGCTGACACCGAGTTTCTCGCGCGTGAACTTGCAAGTGTTCGAATGGCACTTGCAAGCGTGGTCACAACCGATGAATTGCATGAGCAACTAGAACTACTCGCCAAGACATTGAAGCAGCAAGGAAACTCGGCAAGCTAAATTCTCCGTGTCGTGTGTGTGATCTACGACGCCGAGTGCAACACATGGTCGATCGCGTCACATGTCGCTGCGGAGTAATTCTGTGGGGATACAAGCGTCACGATGTGATCGCCATCGACAAGAATCGTGTGTGCCTGCAGGACTTTGGCTAGGGAATGTTGTTTTGCGGGTACCACCAGGCGATCCCTCGTCGTCACCACCATTGCCGTTGGAATGCCCAACTCGTGAGCCCACAACCTGGCGTCATACTTACCCAATGTCCGACCCGCCTGACCTATCGTCCAAGGATCATTGCGGCGAATCTCGCCCACGATCCAGTCAAGATATTCGAACACGTCACTCTTCTTTGAAATTATTTTTTTGACCCTTGACCTGACGAAGCGAGGTGAACTGAGGTGACGTAGAACGGGTGCCGCAATTCGAAATATTCGCCAGTGGTTTCGCTCGCGACGTGTAGCCCTCCATTCAAGTGCTGTCGCCTGCAATACCATTGCTCGCACCAAGTGACTGTGTCGCTGACAAAACAACAAACTGATCGGACCGCCCATCGAATAGCCCACGGTGACGACCCGAGGTATTCCCAAAGTGTTAAGGACGGCGGCGGCATCGTCGGCGCAGTCTTCCAACGTAAACGGAGCAGATGACCGAAGTCCGCGACCATGACCGCGGTGATCGATCCCGATGAATGAATACTTTTCGGCCATTTGCCGATACGCGGTGAAGAATTGGAGATCGCTATTTGCCGTCCAGCCGTGAAGGAGAAGCAACGTCGGCGCATTGGGATCCGAATGAACAAATTGTCGGATGAAAAACTCGCCCCGACCCGGTACGACGACAGTTCGTCCCGCCGGCAACCACGGAATATTCATTGTCTCACCGGTACCGCTTGACGAACTGCGAATCAACGACATTTTGAACACCTTCCGATCACATCTAGGCGGTGATGATCGAGTGAGTATCCTTCCCGCCGTGCAATTGTGGTGAGCACCCGATCGATGTCCCGTTCAAGGTCTTGCGGCACGACAACATCACGAGCGGCGCCACAGTTCGAGCAAATCAGATGGTGGTGGTGCCCTGTGAGATCCTCGGCAAGCTCATAACGGCCGACATCACCGTTGGTTACGACCTTGATGACAATGCCAAATTCTTCTAACACCACCAGGTTGCGATACACCGAACTTTGGGCCAGATCATCCGAAAGTTCACGAATATCCTGAATGGTCAGCGGGTGTCCCACTTTGGCCAAGACTTCAACTATTTCCCTGCGCTGCGAGGTGTAGCGCTGATGGTTCAGACGAAGCCGAGCACTGACATCGGTGTGAATCTCTTCCAGCGCCATGTAACTCATGCCCCCACGAACTCATGCAAGCGTACGCCGGCAGCAAGAACTCGATCGAGCAATTCCTCGTTGGGCAACTCGGTTTCTCCTAGCACAAACGCGCCGGAGATGGCCAGTGTGTTGGAGGAAATTGCTTGCGCCGTTGTTGCAGCAACTACTCCCGCCACCTGGGCCACTCGCTCGGCGACTCCGGCGATTGAAGAGTGTCGGGAACCATCTCGGTTGCCACGAACTTCAATTCGCAGACCGCCCAAACCACCTTCCGGATGAGGTGGTGAAAGCATCGGAAGTCGTGCGGTAAAGCGATCGCGACGCGTTGCCGACACCCGTGCCGTCACCCGCCGAAGTTCGGGTGCCGCTCGCTTCAGTAGCAATGGATCGGCAACTTCGGCGCGATAACAGTCGTAGGCGCCAATCGGCGCGGGAAACCAGCACAATTCTCGACCGCTACCGGCCGGTCTTCGAATCCAATCTCCATCATGCCAACCGATGGATTGACCTCCTAATGCGCGGTGATGTTGGCGGGCACAATCCGGACCACCCGTGCCATGCAAAGCGACGTGAACCTCATCTATCGAGTCAAACGTGGTGGCGAGATGTCGAAGCAAGAGCCCAGACATACCAGGCGACGATGCAGCTCCCACAATTAACGTTCGCTGTTTTTGTTTCGCAACTTTGTTCAGCTCAAGAAGTTGCAGCACATCAGTCACATCATCGCTCAACGACACCACTGAAACACCGGCTTCTAGCAGTTCTCGCGCAAATTCAGCATGCGGAGGCATGCAGGCCAAAATAACTACTGGGGTTGAATTGAGTTCGTGAGCCTCAATCACTCTCACGCGAGTCGATTCATCGCGTCGAAATGAGGCAATTCGGTTGGCGACGAGTGGGAGCACATCGTAAAGCAACACTTCGTCTTCCTTGGCCGCACACAACTGATCAACGATTCGAGCACCAGTGACACCGGCGCCCACGACCCCGATCATGTTCAGGCGGCTATGGGCGGTCGTTGGGTGGTGTGACCTGCCGCCATCCGCCTTGTTGTGGGGTGTCGCTAGTGCGACCCTTGAGTCGAAGTACGGCCCCAGCGGCCCCAGCTATTCCCAGCACCAACAGCACTCGTCGAATGAATTTCATCGGCTACCTCCGTGGGGCTAACAAGAATCGAACTTGTGACCTCATCCTTATCAGGGATGCGCTCTAACCAACTGAGCTATAGCCCCGAACTAGTCGCGGGAACGAAAAAGCCTACTGCCGGTACTGGTCTACCTCAACTGAGGCAGCCACAACCTCTTGTTCAAGGACTGTCACCCGCACACCCCCAACAAGATCTGCAATGAGATTGAACACCGTGACCGCAAGGACCCACATTCCAGTCAGGAGTACCGCGAACATCAGACCAAGAATCATCATGCTGCGAAACAGTTGCCAGCCATTGAAGCTAAACGACTCCCAGCCAAACGACTCCATAAATCTTTCAATATTGTCGACTGTGCCCGTTGCCGATGCGACGCTCCACAGCAAAACCGCGGCGACAATTGTCACCAGATACAGCACCAGATTGAATACCAACCCAACCTTGAAAACACTCCACGGATCGATATCGCGAATGACTCGGGTAACTCGACGAACTCGTGGCTGGCGTGCCGATTCGGTGCTCACGGTTTCAGTGTAGGCATCTCATTAACTTGTTGTTCACGCGCAAATGCCAGCGCCGTCACCGAACCAACGCACACCCGCACGGAAACAATTGAACCGCTCGTAAATTCACACAAGTTCGCACCGTTCATTAGCGCAAGTCGCCGCGCGACAGACTCACCTCCAATAACCCCAGCTAGAGCAGCTGCGTCAGCGGCAATCTGAGCTCTAGATTCTCGAACCAGTCGAATCGACAACGATGAAAGCCCAGCGAGCAAAACACTCACCACAGCAAGAGACACAACGAGTGTCAGCGTCGCACTACCACGATCAAAATTGGTTTGCGTGTTCAGATTAAGTCGTCAGGTTTCATCGCTTGACAAAATAACGGCGACTGATGCAACCACTTGTCCCGAATCAAGACTCATCACCCGCACACCAGTTGCAGCCCGCCCTTGACTCGAAATTTCGCGCACCGGAAGACGTATCATCGTGCCGCCAGAGGACATAGCAACGATCTCATCCTCGATTCCGACCATGAATGCGGCCACCACGCGACCTTTCTTGCCGGTGAGTTTGATTCCGATCATGCCCATCCCGCCACGACCCTTACGCGCAAAGTTGCTCAATTGCGTTCGCTTTCCGTACCCCGATTCGGTGACCAATAAAATTGACGATTCATCGCGGGCCACGTCCATCGACACCACTTCATCGCTTCCACGCAGTTTCATTCCGCGCACACCTGCCGCCGACCGACCCATTGGTCGCACCAATTTTTCGGAGAATCGAATCGTTTGACCACCCTTGGTAACCATGAATACATCATCGGTCCCCGATGTTTCAATGACTCGAACCAGTTCGTCTTTCGGTCGGAGTTTGAGCGCGATGAGTCCATCGCGGCGGCTTGAATCGTATTCATTAAACGCTGTCTTCTTGACCTGACCCAGTTTGGTTGTGAAGAACAAGAAGCGCTCACCAGGGAACTCGCGGGTGTCGATGATCGCTTGAATCGTCTCGCCGGGTTGTAATGGGAGCAGGTTGACAATTGGAATTCCCTTGGCGGTCCGTTCGCGCTCGGGAATCTCAAGGGCACGCAAGCGATAGACCCGTCCGCGATTGGAGAAGAACAAAAGATACGCATGCGATGTTGTAAACATCACTCGGCGCACGATGTCGTCGGTCTTCAATTTGGCCCCGCTCACTCCGCGACCACCACGGCCCTGAGTACGGAACGAGTCGGCCGCAACGGCCTTGACATATTGCGCCTCGGTCATCACGACCACAAGTTCTTTATCATCGACGAGATCTTCGACGCTCATCTCGCCCAGGTCGTGTGTAATCTGGCAAACCCGCGGTGTGGCGAATGCCTCGCGAACGGCGGTCAATTCTTTGGCAATGACGCTCCGCATTGTGGCATCCGAATCAAGAATCGCCTGAAGCTCTTTGATTCGAGCCCGGACATCTTTTTGTTCGGTTTCGAGATCAATTCGAGATAGCCGCGTCAACTGGCGTAATTGCATGTCCAGGATGTCAATGGCCTGACGCTCGCTAAAGCCGTACTTCTTCCCCATCAGGGATTCTTTGGCCGAGTTTGCGTCCTCGCTGCCGCGGATCAACTTGATGATTTCGTCAATGACATTGAGTGCCTTGAGCCGACCCTCGAGGATGTGATTGCGGTCCTTGGCGCGCTGAATTCGGTGCTTCGAGCGGCGGGTGATGACATCAATCTGATGGTCGATATAGCCGACCAATGCGTCGCGCAGGTTGATCGTCCGCGGAACCCCCTTGACGAGTGCGACCATGTTGACGGGAAAACTGCTTTGCAATTGAGTCAACTTGAACAAGTTGTTCATCACAACATTGGAATTTGCATCCCGTTTCAGAGTGATGATCAGATTTGTTTGACCACCCGATGAATTGTCGTTGACATCTGCGATCCCGTCGAGGTTTCCACCGTCGACGAGTTCTTGAATTCGCGCAGCAATCGCTGAGCAACTCGTCTGATACGGAAGTTCGCTGACGACGATTTGCATTTGACCGCGTCGCCCCTCTTCGATGGCCGCCTTCGCTCGAGTCTTTACGCTTCCACGACCTGTGCGGTATGCATCTTGAATTCCCGCCCGTCCAAGAATTAAGCCACCGGTTGGAAAGTCCGGACCCTTAACAAATTTCATCAGGTCATTCGGTGTCGCACCTGGATTCGCCAGCAGATGCAGTGCGGCGTCAATAACCTCGCCCAGATTGTGTGGCGGAATACTGGTGGCCATACCAACGGCAATGCCCTGGCTTCCGTTTACCAACAGGTTGGGAAATCTGGCGGGCAAAACTACCGGCTCTTCGGCCGTCCCGTCATAGGTGGTGATGAGATCGACAGTGTTTTCATCAATGTCGGCAAGCAACTGCATTGCCAGCGGATGCAGCCTGGATTCGGTGTAGCGACTTGCGGCCGGACCAAAGTCAGGCGAACCGTAGTTGCCATGAAAATCAATCAGCGGGTGGCGCAGCGAGAATGGCTGAGCCATCCGCACCAACGCATCGTAAATGGCACCGTCGCCATGCGGATGGTATCGGGCCATTGTGTCGCCCGTGACACGAGCACATTTGACAAATGGTCTGTCGGGACGAAACCCCTGTTGCTCCATGTCCCAGATAATTCGGCGATGCACAGGCTTTAGTCCATCGCGCACATCGGGCAGCGCCCGAGACATAATGACCGACATTGCGTAATCGAGAAACGATCGTTCCATTTCGTCTTGCAGCTGCACCGGTTGAACGCCATCGGGATTATTAAAGAGTGTGTCCTGGGCGGTCGGTGGCTTGCCCGGCGGGTTCGCGCCGGCTGATGCTGGTGATTTTCTGGTCGATACTTTCTTGGTTGGTTTTTTACTTGCCATGTTTCTTCGCCTCAGAAATCGAGATTGCGCACATCGCGCGCATTGGTTTGAATGAATTGTTTCCGACTTTCGACGTCATCGCCCATCAACACACTCATGACGTCCTCGGCGAGCGCTGCTTCATCTACGGTTATCTGCAAAAGTGTTCGTGAATCGACATGCATGGTCGTGGAACGAAGTTCCTGCCAATCCATTTCGCCGAGCCCCTTTAATCGCTGAAATTCCTTCTTGTGCGTCGGGTGTTCTTTGAGAAATCTCTCCTTGGCCCCGTCGTCCTTCAGATACACCTTTTCTTTACCGACTTCGGTTGAGTACAGCGGCGGCTGAGCGATATAGATGTAGCCAGATTCAACCATTGGCCGCATTTGGCGATAGAAAAACGTCAATAGCAGCGTACGAATGTGGCTTCCATCGACGTCGGCATCGGCAAGGATAACTATTTTGTGATATCTCGCCTTAGTTGCCAGGAACTCATCGTTACCAATACCGCCGCCGATGGCGGTAATAAGTGTTTGAATCTCGATGTTCTTCAACATTTTGTCGAGGCGAGCGCGCTCAACGTTGAGGATCTTGCCGCGAATCGGAAGAATCGCTTGGGTTCGTGGATCTCGAGCGTCGACAGCGGTTCCGCCGGCCGAATCACCTTCGACGATGAACAATTCGCTCTCGCTTGGGTCACCGCTCGAACAATCCTTCAGTTTGTCTGGCATACCCGCACCAGTAAGGGCAGTCTTTCGGCGTACCGCGTTTCGCGCGTTTTTTGCGGCGATGCGGGCCTGGGCTGCGGCGGACGCCTTTTTGACGATCCGATTCGCCTCCGTTGGATTCTCCTGCATCCACTCTTCGAGTTTTAGATTGGTTTCGCGTTGTACGAAAGAACGAATAGACACGTTGCCCAATTTTGCCTTTGTCTGTCCTTCGAATTGTGGCTCGCGCAGTTTGACGGCGATTATCGCCGTGATCCCCTCACGGATATCCTCGCCAAGCAAGTTCTCTTCTTTTTCTTTCAACGCTCCGGTTGCTCGCGCGTACTTGTTCACGACCGAAGTCAGCGCAGTTTTGAAACCCTCGACATGCATTCCGCCTTCGACCGTGGAAATCCCGTTCGCGTAGCCGTAAATTCCTTCGTAGTAGCCGGTATTCCATTGAATTGCGATATCTAGCGTCTGGTCATCTTCGGTGGCTTCATAGTGCGCAACCTTGGTGAAGAGTGCCTCACGAGAAGCATTGAGATGCTTCACAAAGTCAACGATTCCGCCTTTGTATTGATAGGTAATTTTCTGTTTCTTCTCTTCGCGCTCATCGACATAGACGACTTCGAGATCACGATTGAGAAATGCCATCGTTTGCAATCGCTCCGTGACTGTCCTGGCCACAAATTCGACACCTTCGGCAGCAAATACTGTTGGATCCGGCCAGAATGTCACGGTTGTACCCGTAACACCCTTTGTGGGAGTCAACCCAACCTTAGAAATTTTGGACTTTGGTTTTCCGCCGTCAACGAATACTTGGCGATATCTGTTTCCGCCACGATCGACTTCGGCAACAAGCTTTTTTGACAGTGCGTTGACGACGCTGACACCGACACCATGCAAGCCGCCCGAGACCTTGTACCCAGCGCCACCGAACTTGCCCCCGGCATGAAGCACGGTCAGAACGACTTCGAGTGCACTCTTCCCTTTGTGAGGGCCGGTCGGATAAGGGTCAATCGGGATTCCGCGGCCATTGTCCTTGACCGAACAGGCCCCGTCTTCATGAATAGTGACGGTGATTTTTGTGCAAAAACCGGCCATCGCCTCATCAACGGAGTTATCGACCACTTCCCATACCAGGTGGTGCAAGCCGGCCAAACCGGTGGACCCGATATACATCCCCGGGCGCTTACGAACTGGGTCGAGTCCCTCCAAAACCTGGATGTCCTTGGCCTCATATGAGGTGGATGTTTTGGTCGAAATCTTGCTCGGTTTAGTGCTTACCACGTGCTACCTCTTGTCGCTTGATGCGTCGATTACGGCAAGGGCGAAATGTCATAAATAACACATTTCAGTCTACCAATTAGGACGTGCGTGGAATGCGTTTTACGCGCACATCGATGCCATTAATCGTGCTACCTGTCGATGTCGAAAGTTTGCTGATGATTTCCGATTCCAAAAAACGCATCTGAGTAGCCCAAGCCGGCTCGTCAACTTCCACGAGCAATCTTCCCGACTCGAGTTTGACTGGCGTCGCGTGTAATGCGACGGGGTCGCCGACTAGTTGGGCCCAATTACCGAAAACACCGGCGACAACCGTGGTTGATTCGGAACCCAACCTGCGCAGTAGCGCATCGAGTTCGTCCGACAGATGCGAGTCTTGACCGCTTTCGGGAATTTCGTCATTGGTCATACGAATCCTCCACGATTTCGCCACCGGAAATCCGAATCACACGCTCTATGTGTGCAATATCGGGTAGTAAACCGGCGGTCGTTATCAGCACCTGGCCGACTGGAAAGTGCCGTAGAAGGGCGGCGGATCTCTGTGGGTCCAACTCCGACAATACGTCGTCCAGGATTAGAATTGGAGAGCTTTGGAATTCGTCTGCAAGACAGCGGTGGACGGCCAATCGCAATGCGAGCGCAAGTGTTCGCTGCTCGCCTTGCGAGGACTGGGTGCGAGCCGGAAGTCCGTTGACAAACAGATCGATGTCGTCCCGATGCGGACCAACGGTGGTGATCAAACGTCGAGTGTCGTCGTCCCGAGCAATGGCAAGTGCCGAAGCCAATCCGATCTCACGCCACGGTGGCGCATACACGATTTTTACCGGGCTTGAAGACTCCGATAGTTGCTCATAGGCATCCTGTACCAATGGCGTCAGTCGACAGATCAGTTCGTTTCGCGCATCTCCGAGTTCGGTTCCCCGCTGCGAGAGTTTTTCATCCCACACATCCAAAGTTGTCGCGGCAACACCGCCGAGGCGGCCCCCGGACTGTTTCAACAATGCATTTCGTTGCCGAACAATGTGGTCGACATCTCGACACAGATCGTCATACTTCGCCGAGAGTGAAATGAGTGAATCATCGAGGAAATCACGGCGTAAAGCAGGAGAGTCCTTGATCAAGGCAAGATCATCTGGCGAAAATACGGTGATGCGCACGACGCCAAGCAAGTCGCGACTACGAACGAGCTTCTGCCGATTTATCTGGGTTCGATTCTTTCCAACGCGTGAAAGTTCGGCCTCTATTAACACCGTGCGACCATCGCTGGGGGAAATATCGGCACGAATAATTGCGGTCTCGGCACCGGTACGAATCATCGACTCGACGGGCACCCCGCGAAAACTCTTTAGTGTGGCAAGGTAACCGAGGGCCTCGGCAAGACTGGTCTTGCCCTGCCCGTTTGCTCCAATTACCGCCGTGACTCCCTCACCAAATGTGAGGTGGGTTGAGGCGTAGTTGCGAAATTGTGAAAGCTCGAGTCGTTGGATGATCACGATCGTCGCGAATGACTGTTGCCGCGACTATGTCGTGAGTCGCTGTGGCATTACCAGATAAAAATATTCATCCGCACCAACACCGCGCAAGACAGCCGGCTTGATGGCGTCCGTGGTTTCAATCGAAATATCATCGGTTGTCACGGCCTCAATACCAGCAGCCAGATATTCGGGGTTGAATCCGATAGTCAGTTCGGCCCCGGTGCTAGAAGCGTCAAGTTCCTCGACCGTATTCCCAACATCTGGCGTAACTACCGATAACCGCAGCGAGTCTTTTGATATTTCCAATCGAACCGGGGTTGTTTCACGAGCCAAAATCTTCGACCTGCGAACCGCCTCAAGCAATTTTTCGCGAGAAGTGACGAGACGATTGGGGTAACTCGGCAAGACAAGTTGGCGATAGTTTGGAAATTCTGGTGACAGCAATGATGTTGTTAACTGCGACGAGCCAACCTCAAATGTTGCCCGATCGGTGGCCAAACAAAGAGTCACTGTTTCGCCGCCACCGATAAGCCGCTGCAACTCATTGAATGCGCGACTCGGTATGACCACGTGCTGACCTTGACCAAGCAGGTTGGTGCTTGGTAAGTCGCGAACCGCCAGCCGATATGAGTCGGTGGCAACCAGTCGCAGTCCGTCGCTTTCCGCACTCATCAAAACACCGGTAAGGGCTGGCCGTTGCATGTCGTTGCTGGCCGCCCGCACAACTTGTCGCAATGCCTCGGCAAATGGACCCGCGGCCGTGGTCACGGGAGGCGCACTGGCGGTGATGATGTTGGGAAAGTCGTTGACGGCAAAGGCCGGAACGTTAAATTGGGATCGACCCGAACCCACCGATATCGATTCCCCTTCGGTCTCAACGGTGACCTTTCCTTCGGCCAGCGACCGAACGATGTCGCTAATTAGCTTGGCGCTGACGACAGCATCACCGTCACCCTGACCGCCCACCGAGAGGGTAATTCGTAGTGACAGATCGTTATCGGTGCAGGTGAGTAGCAGGCTGTCCCCGGCAACTCGCAAATGAACACCTGATAATGCGGGCATGGCGTTATTACGAGTTGAGGCAACTCGTGCCACGGCACCTAGCGCTTCGGCCAAAATTTCCCGCTCTACTCTAAATTTCATAAGAGTGCTCCATGACCGCGTTGACGTGAATCTGTTATTGCAATGTGTGGATGAACATATATAGATCTAATAACTGTAATAAGTGCTGGGGATTGTGGAAATCGTGGACGGCAAGCAACATCTATTTGGTTTTGTCGTTCACAACTAACAACGGTGCGACTTACATCTTGCAGTGGTGTAGTTCGCCGGGGTGTGAACAAATACGCGTTGTCCACCGCTTGCGCCAGTTGTGTCCACATCTTCATCCCCAATACAGCATCCATTACGACGTCTTAAATTTCTGCACCAGTTCATTGACCTGGTCGAACACTTGTTTGCGTTCGCTCATCATCCGCTTTGTTTTGTCTACGGCGTGAATAACCGTGGTGTGATCTCGACCACCAAAGAGACGAGCAATGGCCGGATAGCTCAGATCGGTGAGTTCCCGAAAAACATACATTGCACTTTGTCGCGCCGACACAAGAGGGCGTTGACGACTTTTCCCACATAATGCATCAACCGAGAATCCAAAGTGCTCAGCGATCTCTGCCAGCAGCTGCTGATCGGTGCGCGGCTTGGAGGCGTTCTTGGTCAGTAAGTCGGTCAGCAACGACCGGGCCATCGGCAGGTCGACACTCACTTTGTTGAGGCTTGAGTACGCCCCTACCCGAATGAATGCTCCCTCGAGTTCGCGGATGTTGGTGGTGACATTACTGGCGATGTACTCGAGTACTTCGCTAGATACCTGAGTTCGTTCTCGCTCCGCCTTGTTGCGCAAAATCGCCAAACGGGTTTCCATATCTGGTGGCTGGACATCCGTGATCAGACCCCAGCGAAATCGACCACGCAACCTATCTTCCAAGGTTGGAATGGCATCTGGAACACGATCCGATGAGATAACTATTTGCTTGTTCGCCCCGTGTAGTGAATTGAATGTATGAAAGAACTCCTCTTGGAGCCCTTCCTTGCCTTGCATAAACTGAATGTCATCGATGAGTAGAACATCAACTTCGCGATAGCGACGCTTAAACGAGGCGATGGTGTTGCTTCGAATCCCATCGACATACTCATTGAGGAAAGTTTCGGTGGACACGCAGCGAACTTCGTAATGGGCATAATTCTGGTGCACATAATCGCCGATCGCATGCAGCAAATGCGTCTTCCCGAGTCCGGCCGAACCGTATATAAACAAAGGGTTATATGAGCGTCCAGGAGTTTCAGCCACTCGTTGTGCGGCGGCCAATGCGAACTGGTTCGAAGTACCTTTAACGAAAGTTTCAAATGTGTATCTGGGATTAAGGCCAACAGCCGTACCTTTGCCCGTTCGACTTTTTTGGATTGGTAAATGATCCGGGTGGACTTCGGCGGTCCGATTGATTACGAGCGGCTCGGTCAACTCCACCAATGTCGGATCCGAAACGAGAATCTCCTGCATGTCATTGGCGGCATTGGTCTGCACATCGACTAAAAGCTGGCGATCGGTCGCTCCAACTTCGTTTAATGCGTCGCGGACAAGTGACATATAGCGTGTCAAAATTCGTTCGCGCACGTAGGAATTTGGTACCTGCAAACGCAAACTCATTTTGTCGTCAGCAATCGCAACTGCATCATTGAAAGTCGAAAACCAAACCGCCTCAGAAACCTGTGCACGCAACACCAGCGAAGTTGCCCGCCACACGTCAAGATGATCTTCGACACCCACATCGTGATTTGTTGTCATCGCAGTTTTCCTTTGTCCAAGAAGGTGCCACCTACCCCATCCCCAAGACTGTCCACAGGGTGTGGATAGTCCGTGCGGCACAAGGCAGGGAGATGCGAAAGTAGCAGGTTTTCCACAGGGGAAAAAACTGGGTCGGTCCTTAGTTCGGGTTGATGATGTACCACCCGCTCCCCTAGCCTGTCAGAGTTAACTCCATGCGGGGTTTTCACCGTTGTTGTCGACATTAAACCGGCCATTACGGGCCATTCGTAGCGCCACATTCAGGTCATAACTGGTGTGGCATAAGGGGGCTTGCGTGAAACGCACCTTTCAACCAAATACTCGGCGTCGGTCAAAAAA
>CAYGOJ010000022.1:0-18330 GCA_964351545.1 uncultured Acidimicrobium sp. | reverse complement strand
GTCACCCATCGCCAGCGGCCAGCTACTTCGCGTGGTGTTACCTTCATGAATCTTGAAGATGAAACCGGACACATCAACATTGTTTGTTCGGAGGGTTGTTGGGTTCGTTTTCGCCATGAAGCGCGCGGCGCAACGGCGCTGTTGCTGCGCGGTCGCCTAGAGGCCAATGAGGGAGTCATCAACGTGATTGCCGAGTACATGAAGTCGCTTATTGTTGGTGTGCGAGCGTCTGCCCGCAACTTTCGCTAGTCGGAAAACGGAGAGACCATGACAGCCATGACCGCCGAAGTTCGTCAGGCACTGGCCGCCGGACGACTTGCCCACTTGACCACACTGAACCACGACGGAAGCCCGCAGGTGACCGTCGTGTGGATCGGCATGGAGGGCGACGAAATCGTGTGCGCCCACCTCATGGAGTCGCACAAGGTACGCAACATGAAGCGTGACCCACGAGTAGTCGTGTCGCTGCTAACCGGCGGAAAGAATCCGATGGGATTGGATGAGTACCTCGTCGTCAACGGTCACGCCAAAATCCACGAAGGTGGTGCCCCGGAGTTATTGCAGCGACTCGCCGAAAAATACATTGGACCAGGGGTGAAGTTCCCGCCACCGGAAATTACGGCGCCGGGTTTCGTCACCCACATCGTCATTGACAGAGTCGGCGGTGTCGGTCCATGGGCACCGATGGGGTAGTAGTCGCTACTCGCTTGGAGTCTCGTTCAGATTTTCGTTGAACATTCGGTAGGTCTCGTAGATCTCTTTGCAGGCTTGACACATAGGTACCTGCTTGGGGTCGCGCGACGGTATCCATACATGACCGCACAACGCTTCAAGCGGGGTGCCGTATATTCTCGCCTCAAGCACCTTGGCCGCCGCGTCCTCGCCGGGTTTGGTTTTGACAATGTGGGCCACGATCGGCTCATCGGTTTCGGGAACATACTCAAGAACAGGTCGAGTAGTTGCCGGCGAAGTGCGCAGTGGGGTTGGGGTGGAACTCACGACATAAACCTAGACTTGCCGAATGCCAACGTATGAGTTTCGCTGCCGAACTTGTGATACCGCCTTTGAAGAACGGCGCGCCATGGCTCAAGCCAATGACCCCGCCACATGCCCACAGGGTCACGACAATGCGGTGCGGCTACTAAGTGTGTTTGCATCGGTTGGCGCTTCGACGTCTCCGTCAACTACTGCTGGGGCGCCTAGTTCGGCGGCTCGCGGTTGTGGCGCCGGATGCGGATGCCATCATTAGTAGATATGGCTGATCACGATCATCGTGCGATCGCGATTTCAACGTATAACGAATGTTGGAACCTGGTTGAAGGCCGGTGGCCCGATTGAATCGCAGGTAGCAACGCTGAAGTAAGTCGGTGACGCTAATTGAGGGTGTGCCATTCATCTTTCATGTGGGCAAAAGATTGTGGACGATGTACTCCGTGACGTCCGATTACAAACCAATCGACGAGTTGCAAACCCGCTCGTTGGCAAATTTGGCGCGATGCGGTCCACTCGGTTGTCAAGTGTGGATGCGATTGCCACTGGACACGAACGGAGGCGATGGCAAGCGCTCGGACAGAATTATTGGCCGCGCAATTCCCCACAATGTGGTCGATCATTGATCTCAAGTCGCCGCCACTTTGTAACGCAAATAGCCCTATGCCGCGATGGTGCTGGTCCATCATCAGCACGAAGGTCTCGGGGCGCAGCGGCCTTGAAATGGCAAGCGAAAAAACCGATAGAGCCTGAGTCGCCGAATTTATTGGATCGCAGTGCGCGCGAGGTACATCGAAAGGTAATACAAGTTGAGTGAGCACTCTTCCTCCAGAAAGATTTTGTCGTTCGAGCGAAAGTAGTGAGCAGGTGTACCGGGGTTACTAACGAACTACAAATAGCGCCACTACCGCGATTGCCCCAAGACCCAAAGCGAGCGGAGTCACAAATCCAGTCCAACGAGCCAGTCGCCAATGTGCAGGAGCCAGAACTACGGTTCCACATGCAGCACCCACGAGTGCGCCACCGAAGTGTCCACCCACCGATACGCCTGGGATTGCCAAGGTAAACACGATATTGATTGCGAATGCTGCTCCTAGACCTGTTCGCCACGGGTTCACCCCGCGGTGGCGCAGACCAACTACGGCAGCGGCCATTAGACCGAACACCGCGCCAGAAGCACCACCGGTGAGAGCATCGGGCGACAACAACAATGCACCCATCGATCCGCCCAGTAGCGAAGCGAAGTAGACGAGACCAAGTCGCACCGAACCAAGCGCCGGCTCCAGCATTCTTCCCAGTTGGTAGAGGAGAAACATATTCATCGCCACGTGCAGAAATCCGAAGTGGACGAACCCGCTGCTAATAAGCCGGTACCACTCGCCTTGTTCAATAAATTGTCGAGCCAGCACTAGTCGCCCGGCTTGCTCGGAAAGCGCGCCATTCATTCCGAGCGAATTTGTGTCCGCAAATGCCATCCACAGAAAAATTCCGACGTTGATCGAGATAATTGCGTTTGTGAAAACAAACGGATTATTCGATCGCAGTGATCTATTGCGCGATGATGGCGAAGTTGACCTAGGTCGCCGAATGCGTGCCGGAGGAGATATCGGTGTGGTCTCCGTCGAGCGCGGTAACGGTGGGGGAACCGAAGGCGGGGGAAAGCTCACGGGTTTAGTGTGGCAGTTTTTCGGCGTCGCTGCGATGTGATAGGTACCACTCGACGGTGCGCTTAAGACCTTCTTCGAATGTTGTGTGAGCGTGCCACCCGAGTTCTCGTTCTGCTTTCGATGCGTCCACGCGACGGCGGGGTTGTCCGTCTGGTCGGTTTGCGTCCCATACCAATTCGCCGCCAAATCCAACTACCCGGGCAATTGCCTCGGCGGTTTCGAGGACTGTGATTTCACAGTTGTTGCCAATGTTGAGGGGCTCCGCGCTGTCTCGTAATTCGGCGGCAAGTATCACCGCTTCGGCCGCATCTTCCACATACAGGTAGTCGCGACTTGCGGTACCAGATCCCCACACCGATATTTTGTCGAGGTTGGCTTCCTTCGCCTCGACACACTTCTTGATCAGCGCGGGAATTACATGTGAGACAGAATCGTGGAATTTATCGCCAGGACCAAAAAGGTTTGTCGGAATGAGAAACGCGAAATGCTGACCGTATTGAGCTTCGTTTACCAAGGCGTGTACTAGGGATGCCTTTTTGGCGATTCCATAAGGTGCATTCGTCTCTTCGGGGTATCCGTCCCACAGCGACTCTTCGCGAAACGGAACAGGGGTAAATTTTGGATACGAGCACACCGTGCCAAGCAGAACCGTCTTTTCGACTCCGGTGCTTCGAGCCGCTTCAATCGTGTGCGTCCCCATCAGCAAATTGTCCAGATACAACTGTGCCGGCGCAACTTGGTTATATCCAATACCGCCAACGCGGGCTGCCAGATGAACAACATGGGTTGGGCGATGCTGGGCAAATAGTTGCTCGGCGACTCCAGATTTGGTGAGGTCTGCTTCGTGGCGTCGAGGAGCGACGACGTGAGCTCCCGCCGTCCGAAATTTATTGACTACATGTGTTCCGAGAAACCCATTTCCTCCCGTAACGACTACCGTTCGATTGCTCCAAAATGAAGATCCGAATTTGGGACGAACATCATTCATGGATATGACGATACAGAAGTCGCGAACCCAGTCTCGGGCGCCCCCGAGAGTCAAAGCGCACACAGCTCAAAACGAGAGATCGTCGTGTCGACTACCGCGCTTGGCACAATGGTAGGCGTGCGAGTCGGCTACACACTCGAGCAGTGCTGGCACCGAGTGCCTGGCGGCACGGCCGTGGCGGCCATAGAGGTGGCCAGCGAAATTGGCACTGTTCGTTCGGACGTCTCCCTTGTTGGTGTGGCCGGAAAACATTCGACAACACCGTCGAGAGCATTCCAACCCCCGATTGAAGTGCAACATTTGCCGGTGGGTGGCGGATTGTTGTACGAAACCTCGCTGCGTCTCGGATGGCCGCGAGTTGAGCAAACGGTCGGTGCTATCGACTTGTTGCATTGCACCACCATCATTCCCTTGGCAACTCGTCGGCCGATGATTGCCACGGTTCATGACCTTGCGTTCTTGCACTATCCACATTTTTTCACCCGTCGCGGAAACTCTGTGTTTCGTCGGAGCGCACAACTGTTGAAAAAACGTGCGGCGATGGTTCTGTGCTCGTCATCGGCGACCGTAAACGATTGCCTGGATTTTGGATTTTCGCCAGACCGGGTTCGACACGTCGCACTGGGAGTTCGAATTCAAAGCGCGACAATCGAAGACATTCGCCTGGCGCGTGACGCGTATTCATTGCCTACCGACTACCTGCTATTTGTCGGCACACTGGAGCCGCGCAAGAATCTCACTCGACTTGTCGAGGCGCTGAAGAACCGAACGGATGCACTCCCTTTGGTGATCGCCGGCGCCACCGGGTGGGGAGAGATGGATGTGCAGCCGGACGAGAAAGTTAAGTTCATCGGATTTGTTGACGAGCAATTTTTGCCTGGACTCTATGCCGGTGCGCGGGCAATGTGTTATCCATCGGTGTGGGAAGGGTTTGGCCTTCCCATTCTGGAAGCGATGGCCCAGGGCACCCCGGTCGTCACCAGTGGCGGCATTTCCACAGAAGAAGTGGCGGGCGGAGCCGCGGTATTGGTGGATCCCCTCGATGCGGAAAGTATCTGGACCGGTATTGAGCAAGCGCTAAACAACCATGACAAATTAAGCCAACTGGGTCAGGCCCGGGCCCGCCTCGCCACATGGTCGAACACCGCCAGACTTACAACCGGCGCATATGACGATGTGCTGGCATGAGTCGTTCCGTATCGGTCGCGGTGAACATGCTGTGGTGTATTCCCGGCGAGGTTGGGGGAAGTGAAGAGTACGTCATTCGGCAACTCAGCGGCTTGGCCGCGATCGAGTCACCGTATGACATAACCGTGTTCGCACCACGTGGGTTCGCCACGGCACACCCTGGCTTGTCGGCGATACACCGGGTAGTCGAAGCACCGTCAAATTGTCGTCGGCGCGAAATTCGAATCATTCTCGAACACACGTGGCTTGCCCAACAAATTGGATCAAGCACAATTGTCCACCATGGTGGCGGGATCGTTCCATCAAGGTCTCATCGCACCACCTTGCTCACGGTGCACGACGTTCAGTATCTTTCGTTCCCCGAGTATTTCAGTTCGCACAAACTGAAATATCTGCAGAATCGTGTTCCTTCCTCAATTTCTCGGGCACACGCCGTAGCGGTTCCAAGTGCCTATGTTGCCTCCTCGCTAACTAAGTCGTTCGGCGTTGCATCGAACAAGATTCAAGTAGTTCGTCACGGGGTCTCCGAAACTCTTGGAGACAGTTCGACACCCGAAGCCGAACTCAGGAGTCGTTTTAATTTAGGTTCCTGCGAGGTCTTATTTCTGCCGGCGATAACCCATCCACACAAGAACCACGAATTTCTATTGCAACTGCTGGCAAGCAAGTGGACTTCTCCAGACATTAAATTGGTGTTCGCCGGAGGTCCAGGTCGCTCAGATCTGGAAATACAACGGCGAATAGTTGAACTTGGAGTCGGCGATCGAGTCGTTCGGATTGGACGTGTCGGGCCAAATGATCGGGACGGGCTAATTAAGATGGCACTTGCTCTCGTATTTCCCAGTTCATATGAAGGATTTGGCGCCCCAGTTCTCGAAGCAATGAAACTGGGCACACCCGTAATTGCTAGCGACCAGGCGTCGCTTCCCGAGGTAATCGGTGATGCAGGTCTCGTACTGCCGCTCGAGATCGGGGCGTGGTCGGTGGCGATCGATCTCATCCGTCTGCGTCGTGATGAGTTGATCGGACTCGGCAAACGACGGGCAATGGAATTCACCGATGTCAAGTCAGCCGAAGATCTCTGTCTGGCTTACGAACGAGCCCTAAGTCTTGGATCATCCCAGAAATGACAACTCTAAAACTGCGACTCGTCGTTTTGTGCCCGCACTTCGGGCCCGATATTGCTCCAACTGGCGCAGTAATGACTCGAATTGTTCATGAACTCGCCGCACTCGGACACGAGTTGCATGTCGTTACGTCGCTGCCGTGGTATCGCGAGCACGCCATCGAGCCTGGTTGGGGAGGACGGTTGTGGCGAGTTGAGCAAACTTCATGGGGTTCGATCACTCGGGTGTATCCGTTTCCTGGCAAGACAAAGCGAAATATTTTGCGGCGGACGATTGGCTTTGGACTATTCAGCCTGATAGTCGGATTGCGCGGTTTGCGAGCTGGACGAGGTCGCATTGACGGAGTGCTGGCCATGTCTCCTCCTCTCACCCTTGGACTGACCGGACGATGTATTGCAGCGATTCGTAGAACGAGTCTTGTTTTCAATATTCAAGACGTGTTTCCCGATGCGGCAATACACACAGATGCAATCTCCAATCCGATGATTATCGCGGCGGCGCGATGGCTGGAACGAGTGAGTTATCAAGCATCGAACGCAGTCGTGTTGCTTTCGGATGACTTGCTGCGCAATGTCGAACGTAAGGTCTCGGAGTCCCACCGTTCAGCACTTCACGTCATACCCAATTTTGTGGACACGGTCGCAATAACTCCGCTCGATCGCATGACCGACTATCGCCGCGAACTTGGCATTGGCTCTGGGATCGTCGTGATGTACGCGGGAAACGTCGGATTCTCGCAATCAATCGAGTTGCTCATTCAGGCGGCCCGCGAAATTCCACACATTGACATCGTGATAAACGGCGACGGTGCAGCGCGTGTTTCACTGCAAAAGTCGGCGCACGATTGCAGGAATGTTCACTTTGTTGGTTATCAACCAATCGAACGCTTGGCAGAGGTTCTCGCCTCGGCCGACATACATGTCGTGCCGCTGCGATCCGGCTTGGCAAGTGTCAGCGTCCCATCAAAGGTGTATTCGATCCTTGCAGCGAGACGTCCGATCCTTGCCGCAATTGACATTGATAGCGAAATTCCACGAATTCTTGCGATCAGCGGAGCAGGAATAACAGTCCCGCCGGAAGATGCTGCGAAATTCATTTCTGCCGTGCGTTGGCTAGTCGATCAACCAGAATTGCGAGTGGAAATGGGAAAGAAAGGTCGTCAGTGGGTGGAACAGCATGCGTCGGCAACCGCGGTGGCGTCAGCGTACGAGGCGCTGTTCGTAAATGAGCTGAAACAGCGGTAGCATTTCGTCTTCGTGGCCAGATCATCGTCAGCAGAACGCGTCGCCCGACTTGCTGAAAAGGGCAGAGGCAGAAAAGTTCGCTTCCAAGGCGGCACCTTGTTTCCGACCGTTGTCGCGGTCGTGTGCGTGCTGGGAGTTGCGTTAATTGCGTATGCCCGTCAGAGCAATGCTGGTTCAACTACTAGTGCCTCTGCCGATACCACCTATTACTCAGCCTTTGGGGTATACAAGTGTGACGCCTACGTCACCGGCTTTCCATCGCTTAGTTCCGCCAACGCCGACCCCGCGCTAATTCAGGCGAGTGCGACAATTGCACTCGACGGAATCGTCAGCTGGAAACCACAGGTGCTGGCCGGCGAGCGTAAGGCAAAGTTAAGTACATTCTTTGATCTCTACGGACTCACCGTTACCAATGACTCCGTTACGTTTCCGGCCGCTGTGAATGGCGGCGAGAAACTTACTGAAGGCGAAACCAAGTGTGGAGACGAAGATGCTCAATTAGAGGTAATCGTTTGGGATGACTACACCGATGTTGAATCATTCCAGGTTTCCGTTGCGAGTCTTGACGGAGTGCGCCTCACCGGAAATGGAATGGCAATTGCCCTTGCCTTCGTGGCCAAAGATGCCGAAGTTCCTCAACCTGCCTCGAGTTTCGACCTGGCCACTTTGATCACCAATTAGTAGCGGCAATGCAAGCGGTTGTGCTGGTCGGGGGATTCGGTACCCGGCTCCGACCGCTGACGTTGACTGTTCCTAAACCACTTCTCCCAGTAGTTCACGTCTCAATTCTTGAGCGATTGATGACCTCACTTGCACATGGAGGAGTGACAGACGCGGTTTTGTCGCTCGGCTTCAAATCGGAACCATTTCGTGAAGCATTTCCGGACAACATATGTGGCGGAGTTCGGTTGTCATATGCGGTGGAAGATACTCCGCTAGATACCGCCGGTGCGATCGGATTCGCGGCGCGGGTGGCCGACATAAGTGACACATTTGTTGTCGCCAATGGCGATGTCCTTTGTGATCTGAATGTGGCGACGCTCATCGCGTTTCATCGACGACGACAGGCAGAAGGAACGATTCATCTCACCCCGGTCGATGATCCTTCAAAATACGGTGTGGTCGAAACCGACCTAGACGGCCGGGTTCAGCGTTTTATCGAAAAACCTCGACCGGGAGCTACGAAGAGCCGTGCGGTGAGTGGTGGTACGTACGTGTTAGAGCCGTCCGCATTGCAACGAATGCCAGGTACGGCACCGATGTCGATTGAGCGCGACACATTTCCTCAAATGGTCAAAGAAGGTGTTTTGTATGCGCTGGAAACCGACGATTACTGGATTGACGCCGGACATCCAGACACGTACATTCGCGCCAACTTGGAGTGGGTCGGTCGGGGCAAGGCGTCCGCCAGCGAATCGGTTCACGCAACGGCGCAAATTGCAAAGTCGGCTCACATTAGAAACAGCATCATCGGTGCCGGTGCCAAGGTTGGTGAGCATGCCGTTGTCGACACTTCTGTGCTGTTGAGCGGTGCTTTCGTCGCCGATCGCGCCCAAGTCGTGGACAGTGCCGTGATGGGAGTCGTGGAAATGGACGCCAAAATTCTGCGTAGCGTCATTGGACTCGACGGAATCGTCATGGCTGGGACAACGCTTGTTGACACACGGGTTCCTGCACCCATCGACAAGTAGTTGATTCAATGCCATCCATAGGTGTGACTCCGATGAGAGTAATGGTCTGTGGTGGCGCCGGGTTCATTGGTTCCCATTTGGTTGAGCGATTGCTTAATGACGGGCACTTCGTTGATATCGTCGATGACCTTTCCACCGGGTCACTGTCGAACTTGTCGGTGGCGAGGTCGATGAACGCTGGGGTCAAGTTTCATCACCTAGACATCATGAGTCCAGAATTTGTCAATCTCGTTGGACTGCGTCAGTCGGAGGTGATCTATCA
This sequence comes from uncultured Acidimicrobium sp., assembly GCA_964351545.1. GTDB lineage: Bacteria > Actinomycetota > Acidimicrobiia > Acidimicrobiales > Ilumatobacteraceae > UBA3006. Next base: position 9,173 of record CAYGOJ010000022.1, on the reverse strand, counting down.
CCTTGCGCTTCTTCCACCAAGCGCCACCGCAACGAGCCTGGCTCTTCACTCGGCGGCGCTCATGCTTGCGGTACTCGAGGCCGCCCGTGTGCATAAGTCGACAAAGGTAATTGTGGCCATTCCCGCTGGACTGGTATACGGCGAGGTGCCGATGTCGTCTCTGCCGGTTAAGGAAGGCAGAGCGTCGACGGCAATTGGAGTACCCCATGTCATGGCCCATGCGATCCTTGAACTTCTCGGTGTCTATCGCGAATCACACGATTTGGAATTCACGGCGTTGGCGACGGCCAACGTGTACGGGCCACGGCAACGTGCCGAAGACGGCGTAGTTGCCGCATTTGCATCGGCCATCGTGAATCAGAAGCGACCAGTCTTATTTGGCAACGGCAAACAAACTCGGGATTTTGTATTTATCGATGACGTAATCGATGCGTTGGCTCGTGCGCACAGTAAAGGCGGCGGACTTGTCATCAACATCGGCACGGGAGTTCAAACGTCGATCTTGAACCTGTGGGAAATAATGGCCGCTGGATCGACGATGCAGTTACGCAAGGAACCAGCGCGATCCGGAGACTTAAGGCGCCTTGCCGTTTCACCGGTGCGGGCCCGAATCCAACTTGGTTGGAGTTCATGGACACCTCTGCAAAAGGGAATAGACGAATTACTCAACAATCGAACTTAAAGTTTGATTAGCGAAATAGATCTTCCTGCGGTGGTCGCACAATTTCATTCATCGAAGAGTCCCTCAACCACTCTTCACTCGCCCCGCGAATTATTGCAACCGGAATACCCGACGTCTTTCCCATCACCAGTTCGGCGGCGCTGGCCAGTTCATCGGCAACCGCCACCTCTGTCACTTGCATGATTCGACCAAGCGAATCGGGCGTGCCTCGCAGATCTACGACTCCGGCAATCCCAGCCACTCCAATTGCCACATCGGTAAGACCCTTACGCCATGGTCGTCCAAATGTATCGCTGACAATGACGCCGACACGTATCATTAGCGAGGCCAAGATGATGTCGCGAATTCGTCGCGCCGATCGATCGCTATCGATAGGTAATAGCGCAGCGTAGCCACGTTCAACATTCGACAAGTCGATTCCCGAATTTGCGCACACGAAGCCATGCTTCGTTTCGGTGATGATGAGGTCCCCTCGCCGCCGAACTATTCGAACGGCTTCATCCTCAACGAGTTGTTTGTGGCTCAGCGGATCGTCCGGATCAATCGGAACGAGTCGTCCCTCCGCCTTGGAGACAATTTTCTGAGTTACGACGATGACATCATTTTCAAGTAGCGGCCCGTTTGGAGCGTTGCGACAGGCATCGACGATAATTTCACCAACTTGATCTCCTGGAACAATTTCGGCGATGCCTTCGACTCCCCAAATCGTCATCCGGCTCATTGGGCGGCTCCGATCGTAGTTTGGGCGAGCCGTGTGGCTATCTCGCTATTGCTCATCACCGTGTTTGTCACCACGCAGCGCATGCCCTGTTCCTCGACGGCTTTGGCCAAGTGGGCATCGGCATTATCGATCACCAGTGTTGCGCAGATCGGCGCGTACATTCTCGCCACACCAATCACTGTTGCCTGGTGTCCCAGTTCGACCATCATCCGATCGGCCGGTCCCTTCAGTGCCGCACCGGCCACGATTGGAGATATCGCCACGACGGATTGGCGGCGTTGGGCCAATATCTCGTCGACTCCGTTCAGCGATCTGATTGGACCGATCGACACGATTGGATTCGATGGCGCAATGATCACCAACTCGGAATCGCGCAGTTCACTTTGGGCGAGGGGACGAGCGTTTTCGGCACCGGCAAATTGGACCTTGCTGACGGCAATGGAGTGACGATATTTGACGAAGTATTCCTGAAAGCCGATTGTGGTACCGGCAACGCCGGCATCGCAATCGTCGGCCAGGGTCACACGAGTGGCGACGATGTCGTTGGACATCGGCACAATTCGAACCGCGAGATCCCAGGCTGCGGTAATTTCTGCGGTGACCTCGCTCAGTGTTGCTCCCTCCGACAATCTGGCGGTGCGATAGAAGTGGGTCGCGAGGTCATGGTCGCCCAGATTGAACCAACCCGGTGCCGCAATCGAATTGGCAGGCCGCACCGTGGCGTATCTCTTAAGCGCAGTCATAGCGGCCCATGTTTCTTGGCCAAGGCCCCATCCGCGCTCCGAATCAATCGCGTTAGCCAACGTGTAGATCACGGTGTCGATATCGGGTGAAATGTGAAGTCCGTGTAAGACGGTGTCGTCGCCAGTGTTGACGATCACCGTCACGTCGCTAGGCAAAATTGCATCCACGAGTCCACGAAGAAATCGTGCGGCGCCAACTCCTCCGGCGAGAACTGTGATCATGGCGTTTAGCGTAAAGGACGCAACGCGTTAGCAGAGTTGTTTATAGGGCCGATGATAGATTTATACGGCATATGCGCAAAGCCTTTATCACTGGAATTACAGGACAAGACGGTCGCCATCTCGCAGAGTTCCTACATGGCAAAGGTTACAAAGTGTTTGGGATGATGAAAGGCCAGCACAATCCGCGTGCTGAATTGTTGCGTGACGAGTTCCCATATGTCGACATCGTGCCGGGTGATCTCACCGATCTGACGAGCATCGTGACCGCACTCGAATATGCCCAGCCGGACGAATTTTATAACTTGGGATCGATCTCGTTTGTGGCAATGTCGTTCAACCAAGCCGAACTTACCGGAAATGTAACTGGTCTTGGAGTGTTGCGAGCACTTGAAGCGGTGCGCATGGTTGGCGGTGTCACTAATAATCCGATTCGTTTCTATCAGGCGTCTTCATCGGAAATGTTCGGAAAGGTGCGCGAGACTCCTCAAACCGAACGCACTCCGTTTCATCCGCGATCTCCGTATGGGGTTGCCAAGGTGTATGGACACGACATCACCATCAACTATCGCGAGAGCTACGGCCTCTTTGCATGCTCCGGAATCTTGTTCAATCACGAGGGACCACGTCGCGGCCTCGAGTTCGTAACACGCAAGATCACCAATACGGCCGCCAGGATCAAACTTGGCATTGACACCGAACTCGTGCTCGGCAATCTCGATGCCAAACGCGACTGGGGATACGCAGGCGATTACGTCAAGGCCATGTGGATGATGCTTCAACAAAGTGAGCCGGACGACTATGTCATCGCGACCGGAGAGACCCATTCCATCGAGGAGTTTTTAACTCTCGCCTTTAGCAATGTTGGGCTTGGAGACTGGAGACCTCACGTGCGACAGGACAGGAAGTTTTATCGCCCGGCGGAAGTGGATCTATTAATCGGTGATCCGACGAAGGCCCGCGAAAAATTGGGCTGGACGCGTGAAGTTACTTTCCCAGAACTGGTCGAGATGATGGTTGCCCACGACCTTGCATACGAGTCGGCCCGAGCGAAAATTAGTCGCTAGTTCAAGTAGTTATCGAAAACTAGATATCGATAGGTCGGTCGGACAGGGCGACCAGAATTGATTCGGGATCTGGGGTGGCACCACGGCGCAATAGCACACGAAGGGCTACAACAAAACTGATCAAGGACATCAGCGAACTGCCGACCAATGCAAGCTCGACTCGCAAGTAAAGGTCGCTGCTTGACAGCCACGCCACGACCACAAAGGTTGTGAACCCGAGAGCCCAGCCAATGGCAGCTCGCGCATGCCCACGCAATGCGATTACGGCTTGTGCAATCGCAACCGCGACCATGTATAAGGCACTCGAAAGTGCGAGCATCGTCAGGGTGCGTCGATCAATGCGTCCCTCGTAAACGAAATTCAAGACCTGTGAGCCAAACGCATAGGTCAGGATCACGCCGACCAATCCAACGACGCTAATGAGAGTCAAGAGTCGCTTCAATCCATTTCGAAATTCTCCAAGGTCGCCTTTGGCCGCCAATCTTGCGAGTCTCGGCAATAGGGCCGCCTGAACAGCCTGGAACAAGAAAAGCGGAATCCGGGCGAAGATCACCGCGTTGCCAAATTGGGTAACCACCGACGCAGAATTATTGGTGGCCAGTAGATCGACGGTGATTGGACCGGCATTTACCAATGCCGAAGAAAACAGCGATCCAAGCAACAGCCAACTGAGATTGGGAGTAATTTCGGACCAGGTCGCGGGCGGTCCATCTTGGCTTTGCAGGCCACCACGCCACCCAACTACCAGTACCCCTACGAGCGGCGAAAGCGCAATTACCAGGGCGTACGCGCCGACGGTGGTGACGCCACCAATCCATAGCGCCGCGCAGCCAATTACCCGCATTGCGCCGTCGGTTCCGATCATTGTGCCGTAATGGCCGAAGCGGCCCGAACCGGAACAAATTCCACGCGCTAGGTGGAAGGGTGCATAGGTGGCCAAAGTGAGCGCGAGGCAGAGAGTGACAACACCGTTGCCTTCAAATAAGTGACTGGTAATTGATCCGCTCGCTAACGCGGCCACGATCGCCAGCGTCGCCACAACTCCAAGCGCGAGTGGAATTACGCGTCGCACAATGGGCGCGCCGCCTTGACCCAAAGCGCGGCGATGGGCAATCGCCCTGCTCACTTCCTGTTCGAGCGGAAGAAAAAATCCAGGTGCAAAGGTAAATGCAACAAACCACATTGCAACGATGGGCTTGAAGCCGTCTTGGCCGAGAGCCTGTTGACCAACCTTGAAAAATGCGTAGGCCGACAGACCGGCGATAAACAATCCGGCGCCGACCGCGGCCGTACCTTCGGGGAGTGGGGTACGCGATGAAGTAGCTGTGGGCGTCGTCACTGGCCCTTAGGTTACTTCACTGATTTATTCGGCGACGGTGCCTGATTTCTTTGGCAGACGAGTGTTAACGAGGGAGATTACTTTGCTCACCGTTGACTCGGTTCGAGCAATTGCTTCGTTGGCAATTTTTGGCATCGAGTCTTTGACTGCGGTCGTGATTTCACGGCGACGAACCTGCGTCTTTTGAAAAGTCAAAACTCCAACACCCACGGTGACATACGCCGCATCTTTGGCAAACCTGATGACCGGCTCTGCCTTGGCCGAGGCCTGGCGAAATCTAGCAACGACTTTGGACAGGTCGACTTTGGTGAGATCAATGTTGGGGAGTGTTGGAAACTTGATGGCGGGCATTGCGGCTCCTGATGGTGTCGAATTCGGTTGGGCTCTTCGCTAGCCATCATATATGGCTCTGCTAACTTTTGCAAGCAGTTGATGGAACCGATAACTGATCGGGAAGTATCCTTGAACAGTCGTGACTTCCCAAGAGATGAGCCCTTTGCAGGAAGCCGAATACCAAACCCCACATGGCGCGCCGCCGGTCGTGCTGGCGTTTCTGGTCGACCAACCCGGTCCTTGGTTTGCCGAGACCTTGGCCACCTTGGCCGCTCAGGATTATCCAAGGGTCAAGACAGTTGCTTTTTTGACATCGGCTTCCGACACCGAGGGCCTCAGTCGCCAAATCCAGAAAGCCCTTCCTGAGTCTGTCATTCGCATCGTCGAGGGAAACCCCGGATTCGGACCCGTGATGAATGAAGTCCAGCGCATCGTAGAGGGGGTCGGAGGCTTTTTTTGTTTTACCCACGACGACGTCGCTTTGAGCCCCGACACGATCACGAGACTGATCGAAGAGACGTTTCGGTCCAATGCTGGAGTGGTCGGTCCAAAGCTCGTCCAATGGGATGACTCAAGTGTCCTCCAGCATGTCGGACTCGGAGCCGATCGGATCGGCGAGATCGATTCTCTGATTGAACTGGGTGAGCGGGACCAGGAACAACACGACTCGGTGCGCGATGTCTTCTTCCTGCCATCCGCCTGCATTGTGGTGAGGGCCGATCTGTTTCGGGAGCTAGGCGGATTTGCTCCAGACATTCCGTTCTTTGGAGAGGATCTGGAGTTTTGCTGGCGGGCACATCTAAGTGGCGCGCGAGTACTAGTCGTTCCGAGTGCGGTAGTTCGTCACCGTGAAAGATTTGAGGATCGAAACCCAGATCTGATTCGACCGGCACTTGAGGCGCGCCACCGGGTTCGGACTGTGGCCACACTTTCCGGACGACTCCAGCTATTGGGCGTGATGATCCAGCTTTTCGTCACGTCACTTCTCGAGACGATCGTCGGAATATTTACAGGTGGCCTGCGGCGTTCAATTGCCACCCTTAGAGCGTCGATTGCCGTGCTGTTAGACGCTCGATACATCATTAGGCGACGGGGTGAGGTGCGTCCATACAGGCGAATTAATGCTGGTGAAATTCATCGACTTCAGGTTCGAGGCAGCGCACGATTTACGAGTTTCTTGCGACATCGCCGCGCAATAGCCCAACAGCAAGTAAAGGCCGATCGGAGACGTGGCTTTCGTCTCGCTGGCGGATCCCGAATGATTGGATTCATAGCGCTCGTTGTCGCGTTGGTTGTGCTCGTCGGAAGTCGTGGAATCATTTCTGGTGGGGTCACTTCGGTGGGCCAGTTCCTCCCACTGCGATCAGGTTCCGGAAATCCCGGCCGCTTGTTGGCGAATTATCTCACCGACTGGACATCGGTCGGATTCGGTCGAGTCGGCGCACAACCAACCGCACATTTGTTTCTCGCCCTTGGCGGACTGTTGCTGTTCGGAAAACTTGCCTTGCTACAAACCCTGTGCGTCATCGGCGCAATCGCCGTTGGTTGTCTAGGGATGGCCAGTGTTGGCGCGGTGTTCAACAATTCTCGGGCACGCTTGGTGGGAGTTGTGGTGTACGCGGCGGTTCCGTTGCCATATATATCAATTGCTCACGGAAGATTGGGTGCCTTACTTTGTTACGCGGCACTGCCTTGGATGCTTCGCTACCTATCCATGTCGTCGTATCCCCAGCCATCGAGCAATCGCAGCCAACTGTTGGCTCGGGCGATTCTGGTCGCCGCGATCACGGTTGCGTTCGTACCCTCGTTTGCCCTTGTGGTGGCTCTCGTCGCAGTTTTATGGTTGATCGGTGATGTTCTAGGCGGTGCAAACCGTCATCAATTGTTGTGGTCGGGACTGTTTGCGATATCGGTTCCAATCGGAGCAACAATTGTGCAGGTTCCGTGGCTGAACAATATGGTCGCCAACGATGCTTGGAATTGGTTCACTGGCTCAGCCGATCACTCGGGTGGCAATGTTGGGCTGAAAAATCTGGCCCAACTTGATTTCGGATCCTTGCGCTTTGGGCCAATCATTCTGGCTCTGTATCTTCCCGTGATCGCCGGCCTGGCAATCGTAAAATCTGAACGACTTATCTGGGCGGTGCGTTCGGCGGTTCTCGTCGTTGGCGCCGGTGCAATCACCGTCATGTCCGATCTCGGAACACTTGGAGTTCCAGCGCCAGAGCCGACGATACTTCTTGTCATTGTGGCCTGCGGGTTGGCTTTGGCCAGCGCCACCTGCGCTACTGCGATTACGGAAGATCTGCGACTGGCCACCTTTAGTTGGCGACAACCACTCGGCTGGATTGTCGCGGTGGCGATCGTGATATCGATCGTTCCGACCGTCGTCAATGCTGCCGATGGTCGATGGAACCAGCCGCGAGTATCGCTAGCGCAACTCCTCGTGCAGTTGCCGACCAATCCGACCGCAGGTGACTACAACACGGTGTTCATCGGGGATCCCCGACTGTTGCAACTTCCGAGCACCGAGATCAACTCTGACATTTCATATGCGGTTGCGGCAGATGGCGAATTGACAATGATAAATCGCTGGCCTAGCCAAAATTCCCAGATGACCGACTCGCTTCATCGGGCGATAGATGCAATTATTCACAAGGCAACGTCACGCGGTGGTCGACTGCTTTCCCCATTGGCGGTGAAATATATTGTCGTGCCACTCATCGACGGCGGGGTTTCCACTCATCAAAATCCGATTCCGGTGCCACCCGGGTTGACCGATGCGCTTTCCGCTCAACTTGATTTTCGGAGAGTGTATTCGGCCAGCGATTTAGTGATTTTCGAAAATAGTGCGTGGATACCCACACTTTCCGTATTGGATGACGAAACGGCAATGATTAGTTCGCAAGGTGGAGACGAAGTTTTGTTGTCGACCACATTGCGCGCAACCACGCCGCTGCCGTATAACGGTATTTTTGACCACACCGCGCTTGGAGAAATTAATGGTGGCACGGTTCATCTCGCCGTGCCATTCAACGAACATGTCCGACTGCGAGTCGGAGGTGCAGAAATTGAGCCTCGCATTGCATTTGGCGGTACAACCGCATTCGATTTACCGCTCGGCGGAACTGCCGTACTTGTCTACTCCACGCCGGTTTCGCACTTTGTGATGATATTCGTGCAGGTAGCGATGTGGTGTGTTTTGGTGGCGATCGCTATTGACGCACGCAGGCTTCGCCGTCGTTGGCGAGGTGGGACGCAACGAATCAATGTCAACCTGCGGGAGCCAGGACAGTGATGAAATTTCGTCGCATCTTTGCTGCGCTACTGGTGCTCGGCACGATGGGGTCGCTGATTGCATTCGATGTAACGAAAGGCGAAGATTCACTAACCCCGTCGGTGATAGGGGACTCAACCGAACCCCTCGCCGTACCGACTATTGGAGCCGAGTCGCGCTTGACAACATCTTGGTACTGCCCTGGAGTTCCGGCGAATGATCTAGGGATCACAGGAGAGATAGTCATATCCAACTCGTCGAACTCGGACATCTCTGGCACTGTCACTTTTTTTAGTGACGCCCAGCCTCCGGTACTGAGTGCTGTTTCCGTACCGGCTTTATCAACTATCTCTGTGGTTTCTGTCGTCGGAGTCGATTCGACATTTGTCAGCGCCATGGTTGAAATCAACGGCGGGACCGGATCTGTGGAACAGCAGATATTCCATCCAGCCGGCGACTCCGTCGCACTGTGCGCCAATTCGCCCGCATCGGAGTGGTTCTTTGCCGATGGTTTTACTGGGGCGGACAGCATTGAGCAAATTATTCTGACTAATCCCTACTCCGACTCAACCGTGGTAGATATCAGTTTTGTCACGCTCGAAACTAAACGTGAACCGGCGAACTTGCAAGGTTTCGTCCTACTTCCACAATCGGTGACCGTTCTGTCGATGGCCGATGAAGGTGCACGCAACGAAAAGGTGGTTGCGGTATCGGTCCGGGCTTCGTCGGGTCGTTTGGTGGCCGGAAGGTCTCAGCACTACCTCGGCCAGGGTCGATTGGGATATTCGATGA
>CAYGOJ010000021.1:0-19857 GCA_964351545.1 uncultured Acidimicrobium sp. | reverse complement strand
TGTAGATAGGGCTCGCAAGGTTTGCGCAACGTGCCCCGTCGTAAAGACTTGTCTGGAATACGCCTTGGTCGAGCACATTGACCATGGGGTGTGGGGTGGATGTTCCGAACGCGAACGGCGGCGAATAGCCAAACGACGAAGAGTTGCCGCGAAACTATGATCTAAACGTGGGGTCATTGAGCGGCGGTGAAACAATTGCCGCCCTTGACATCGGAACAAATAGTTTCCACCTCGTAATTGCCAAGCCGGTGTCTGGTGGCTTTGAAGTTGTCACTCGGGAACGGGAATCCGTTCGAATCGGTCGTGGTGGCGGGGAAATGAAGTTATTGGACCCCGAGGCGATCGAGCGAGGAATCGCCTGTCTAACCCGTATGCACAAGATTGCCGAGTCACATAACGCTCAAATACGCGCGGTTGCAACAAGCGCCATACGCGAGGCAAAGAATCAGGCAGAGTTTGTAAAACGAGCTCGTAGGGAAGCCAAAATTGAAGTCGAAGTGATATCGGGGGTCGAAGAAGCGCGGCTAATTCACCTTGGAGCTCTCTACGCGATTGGCGATCACGAACACCCCATGTTCCTATGTGACATTGGCGGTGGCTCGACTGAAATCGTGCTCGCCAATGACGATGACATATTGCTCTCCCGAAGTTTCAAACTGGGTGCGATTCGACTCACGGACAGGTTCTTCGCTTCGGATCTGTTACATCCGAGCGCGTTGAGCAGCTGTCGTTCGTTTGTGCGATCCACCTTGACAATTCTCCAAACAGAGGTGGAAGAGTTCGGATTTGATATCGCCGTCGCTTCTTCGGGAACCGCCGAAACGGTTGCCCGACTCATCTGCGCCCAATCGGGTAAATCGGCGCCGCAGACATTTAATCGATTTGAATTTGGACGAGCCGAGATTGGCGAAGCGGTAAATCTATTAGCAGAGACTCCAACGGCGATCGAACGACAACAACGATTCAAACTCGATCCGGGTAGGGCGGAAATCATCTTGGCTGGGGCGATCATTCTGGAAGGAATCAGCGAGGTGTTCGGCGTTGAGAAGTTCATGTTCAGCGATTATGCGTTGCGCGAAGGAGTTCTCATCGATACATTGCAGCGCCAAGGTCGCGGGCCTAAGACAGAGGTGACGGATGCGGCGATGCGAAGTGTTCGTCTGCTGGCAGAACGCTGCGACGATCGGCCCGAGCATGCCGAACACGTGGCGCGTCTATCATGTCAACTCTTTGACAAGCTGCACGCGATCCTCAATATTGAAAAGGTCAATCGACGACTGCTCGAAGCAGCTGCACTATTGGCAAATGTAGGTGTTGTCATCTCACATTCCAAACATCACCTGCATACGTATTATGTCGTCCGAAATTCCGAACTCGTTGGGTTAAGCGATCGCGAGATTGAGATCATCGCTCAAATTGCCAGATACCACAGAAAGGGATCGCCAAAGCTTGAGCATGCCGAGTTCGCCGCATTAAGTACAAAAGATCAACACATTGTGCGTGGTCTCGCCGGATTGCTTCGTGTCGCAATTGGTCTTGACCGCACTCAAGATGGGCGGATCAACAAACTAACCGTCAATAGTTCTGCCAAGGAACTTGAAATTTGCGTCAAGACGACAAACAATCAAGACACCGAATTAAATGTGTACGCCGCCAACGAGCGAAGAGGATTATTGAGCGAAGTCACCGGACTTCGAGTAAGGATTAATCCGGCTTAGGCGCATCCGGCTTGGGAGTTTCAACTGGCGGAGCGACGGGCTTCGAGTCCGAGACTCCCTTCTTGAACTCCTGCTGAGCCTGGCCAAGATTTCGAGCGATCTTGGGCAACCGCGACCCGAATAAGGCAACGGCAATCACGATGACAACGATGCCTTCCCAGCCACTAAACATTCCAACAATGTAGCACCACAGGCGTCAAATGCGATAAGCACTATCAGTGCTTGAATGCGTCGTCAACATAAGTGAAGGTAAGAATCAAGACCTTTTAGCGACGCTGGCCGACCAATTGGGAATTGACCTGCTGGATTTGCATCTAGATGGCCATCACCACCGCAGCGTTTTTACACTAGTTGGAACCAGGCAGGTTCGTCTTCTTGCCCAACATGCAATTGCCACCCTTGACATCGGTACGCATGCCGGGGTCCATCCCCGACTGGGCGTCGTCGATGTCGTTCCATTCGTTCCGTTGGATCTAAGCACCGTTGACGATGCACTGCTGGCGCGTAATGAATTTGCTGAGTTCGGCGGAAACGAACTTGGAGTCCCATGCTTTCTCTACGGTCCAGAACGAACCCTGCCCTTCATCCGTGCCCATGCTTTCAACGATTTGTCCCCCGACTTCGGCCCTTCGCGTCCGCATCCGACTGCTGGCGCAATGTGCGTTGGAGTGCGAAGTGTTTTGGTGGCGTACAACCTGTGGTTGAAAAATGTGTCGCTAGAAACGGCAAAGTTGTTGGCCTCGTCACTGCGTAGCGAAGCTGTGCGTGCACTTGGATTTCAGGTCGGTGAATATGTGCAAGTAAGCATGAACCTCATCGACCCACTTCGTGTTGGCCCAGCCGAGATGTACGACCGAGTTGACTCAAAGTTCAAGATTGAGCGTGCTGAACTTGTTGGACTAATACCGGCGCGAGTATTGGCGACAATTCCACGTTCACGCTGGACCGAACTTGACGTCGGCAACGAGCAAACCATTGAGTGGAGAATGGCGCGAAGAAATCAAATTGGTCGGTCGCAATAACCGTCGATTGGGCGCCTCAGTTAGGCGCTAGCGATATTGCGATTGGCTTGAGCGCGTTGACGACGCAGGCGACGTCGCTCACGTTCGGACAGCCCGCCCCAAATGCCAAACTTTTCACCATTTTCCAGAGCGAACTCGAGGCAGTCGTTACGCACAACGCATCCACGGCATACCTCTTTGGCTTCTCGGGTTGATGCGCCACGCTCGGGAAAAAACAGGTCGGGATCGACACCGAGGCAATTGGCTTGGTCTTGCCAAGCTCGATCAGCGCTCAGCGCGATGATTTCGTCTTCCACTCGAAATGTCCCCTTCGACTCTCGACTGCAGTCGCGAGTTCGCGCCGACAACGAGGTAATTACAACTATGTCATTATGCCAAGTAAATACCCAAATTGCAAATACGTCTGTTTGACCTCAACGAGTTGATCAACTAGCTCGTCGATGCGTTCGCGATGACTGTTGCCGTTTATGTTCAAGAAAATCCACCATCACGTAATCACCAAGGGTGTCGGCAGAAGTAAAAAAAGCCCGACCATGATTGATTTTGGTCAAACGCTCGATGAAACTACGCAGTCCAACATCGGCGTCAAGCATGAACGTATTGATTCGGATGTCGGCGCGAGTGCACCTCATCGCCTCGCGCAATGTGGCCTCAACGGTTTCTCTCACCGGTGGGTAATTGAAGAAGACGTCTCCTGAGGAGGTGACATGGGCGGTTGGCTCACCGTCGGTGATCATGATGATTTGTTTGGACCCACTTTGACTATCCAACATTCGTCTACTTAGGGCAAAGGCGTGTTGCATGTTGGTGCCGTAGACAAAATCCCATGACACTTCGGGAAGCTGATCGGGCTTAAGTTCTCGAGCAACTTCCCCGAACCCAACAATGCCTAAGTAATCCCGCGGGAATTGCGTTGAAATCAGAGAGTGCAGGGCCATTGCCACTTTCTTGGCGGGCAGGAAATTATCGCGCATTGGCATCGACAACGACAGGTCCAGCATCAATACCGTCGAGGATCGAGTGAGGTGTTCCGTGCGCTCAATTTCGAAATCTTCGGCCGTGAGCTCGATCGGTACTCCCGGACCGCGGCGATGCAGCGCATTGCGCAGGGTCCCCTGCAAGTCGAGTTGAAACGAGTCACCATATTCGTAAGGCTTGGTGTCGTAGGTGCGCTCGTGACCGATTCCCACACGATGTATCTGGTGTCCACCGAGCGCATCGGCGGCAAGTTTGCCGAATATATCCCTCAGCGCATTGGCTCCAATTTTGCGCAGTCCACGCGGGGTAAGGGCGAGTCGACCTTCCTTACGCTCGATTAGCCCCGCATCTTCTAGCATCTTGGCTAGTTCGGCCAATCGAGCCAGAGATCGGGCGGCATCGTCTCCCAGAAGTTCTCTGACCCGATCAATATCTACTTCGGCGAGAGCCGACGGATTTGTGGCGTTTTTCATCACATTTTCGAGTTGATCCAATTCGGACAGTTCCTGCATCGACTGCATCGCCTGCTGAAACCCAATCGGATCCTGACCTTCGAAGTCATAACGTCGGTTCCATCCCATCTCAGGGAACATTGACTGCAGGTTCTGGGAAAGTTGATTCATTTGCCACCTGAGATCCATATCTTCCAACAGCTGGTCGGAAAGAGCCTGTAACTGGGCTCTTTGACTTTCGGTCATTGAATTGAGCATGGCCTGGGCGGCGGCCATTCGTCGGGCCATGATTTCAAGTAATTCATCCAGTGTTTGGGGATTCTCGGGGAAAAAATCGCCAAAGTTCTTCATGAAATCCCCGAATTGCGGGTCGATTCCCTGCTGGCGACGCTCGAGCATCTTGTTCAATTCCGACAACATGTCCTTCATTCGCTGCATATCGGCAGGAGACAGGTTCTGCATCGCACCCGACATTTGGTCGAGGTTTTGCTGCATTAGTTGCTGGCGTAATTTATCCATTAGTTGTTCAAATCGTTGCTGGGCTTGCTTGGACTGAAAGTCGTAGTGCTGCAATTCGCGCACCTTGCCCGCCAAATCCGCGGGCAGCATATCGAGGCGGAAGTTTCGAGTCTGCGCAGCCTGCTCGGCAAGTTCGGCGCGTCGCTCGTCGCCTGAATTCCTTGCCTCGGCCGTGTAGTTCTCCACCGCATGGCGCTCGTCGTCGACAATGTCGTCAAGTTCGTGGGCTATTTCGGCGTAGACACCACCGAGGTCGCCTCGATCCTCAATTTCGTGTCGGCGAGCACGAAGTTTTTCCATCAGCTCACGAAGTCCGGCGAGACGATCCCCATTGACATCTTGCAATCCCTCCTGCATCCGCCGGCGCAGAGCAGCATTTACATCCCCGTGATACAGCAAGTCATCGGTCAGCGAATCCAACAGCCCATCGGCATCCAATTCAAATGCCCGTTGTGTGCCGTCCCATCGTGAATAGGTAAATCGCGCACCCATGAACGCACGATACACGGAGTCCCAAATTGGGCCAAGATCGGGTCACTGGTGGTGGGCCATAGAGCAAGACATTGGTCACACCCGTAGGCTGACCTCAGATGCGTTTCCGCAGAACCTTTATCTTCGTTGACCTTTCGGGGTTTACCAACTACACCGAGATATATGGTGATGAGGCGGCCACCGAGTTGCTCGCCAAATTTCGAGCTAATGCCCGATCGGTCGGGTCACATCACGGAGTCCGCATCGACAAGTATCTCGGCGACGGATTGATGGCCGTGGCGATTGAGTCTGCGGTGGGCATCACCTTCGCCGTAGAACTACAAAAGAATGCGCAAAAGTCGTGCGCCCCTCTGGCTCTGCGAATCGGTATCGCGACAGGGGAAACGATGCTCTTTGAGGGACAGGACTACATCGGCTCGGCGCCAAATCTGGCGGCTCGATTATGTGATGCCGCCGGAAAAGTCGGAACTCTCATCCCTGCCGACCAAGCCACTTCCCTGCCGCCGGGAATTGTCGCTCACGAACTTGATCCGATGACCTTGCCTGGATTTGCTGTTCCAATCGAAGTGGTCTCCCTCTCGGGCGAGCCGATTGGCGACCTGCGGTTCGACCCAAGTGATTCGTTGGCACGATCCTAAATCCGTTTCGATTGAACCCTAGGTTCGTGATCGGTATGTCGAGCGCGGACCGGCCGAGTCTTTATTTAGGCGCTTCGATAGGTGCAAGCCCTCGAGCACGAATTCGACCGCACTGGCGATAACGGCCGGCGATTCGTCACCGTTGACAATCGATACGACAATCTCACGCAGCGCCGGAATTGCTTCCAGGACATGTCCATATTCGGATGAAGCGATGTCTTCACCCGTGTGGGCAACCATCCCCTCATCGAAGCCGGCAATGACGTCACGGATTTTCTCACTCGTCACATATTGCTTGTACACCTGTAATACCGCGGCTCGGACAAGTTGATCAAGAACCGCCGACTCGCGGCCTTCCTCAACGCTTTCAATTTCGATCTTGCCGGAAGTCGAAGCGGCCAGGGCCGCCAAGTCACAAATGCGAGGGGACACATCAACCTCACCGGCCCGCAATGCTCGACGCATCGCATTCGCCGCCAAGAGTTCGTAATTGCTCACCGATAATCGGACACTCACACCGCTGCGTTGGTTCACATGATTGCTGGCTCGTGCCAGTTGACTGATAGTAGACACAACCTCTTCCATAAATTCGGGCATTCGCACCACTACATTCCCGACGCTTGTGGGACGAGCCTCTTGGCGCACGATTTGGATTTCCGTCGCAACGTCGAGCGGATAGTGGGTACGAATCTGACTTCCGAATCGGTCCTTCAATGGAGTGATCAATCGGCCCCGGTTGGTGTAATCCTCTGGATTGGCCGATGCAACCAATAGAACATCGAGCGGCAGGCGAATCTTGTAGCCACGAATTTGTATATCGCGCTCTTCCAGGACATTGAGCAGACCGACCTGAATGCGTTCGGCTAGATCAGGCAATTCGTTGATCGCAAAGATGCCGCGATTCGTGCGCGGCACTAGCCCGTAGTGCAGCGTCAGTTCGTCGCTGAGATATCTACCTTCGGCAACCTTGATCGGGTCGACCTCGCCAATGAGGTCGGCGATCGAGGTGTCCGGAGTGGCAAGTTTTTCCCCAAAGCGCATATCTCGATGGACCCACGCCAGCTTGGTTTGGTCGCCAAACTCAGCCACAGCATCGATTGCGTACCGAGATACCGGCGCATACGGATCGTCATTGATCTCGCTGCCGGCCACAATTGGCATCCACTCGTCAAGAAGTGCGATCAGCGACCGAATCATGCGGGTTTTTGCCTGACCTCGTTCGCCAAGAAAAATCACGTCGTGACCGGCAAGCAGTGCGTTTTCCAGTTGTGGCATCACCGTATCCTGGAACCCAAGTACCCCCGCAAACAGCTCCTGTCCGGAAGCAATTTTGTTCACGGCATTACGCCGAATCTCTTCCTTTACGGGGATCGAACTCCAGCCGGATGAACGCAGGTCGCCCAGCGTCGATGGTTGGTGGAGCATGATCGATGGAGAGTCAGCCATGGCGCGACGATACCTCGGGCAAGTCCATATCTAGAGAATCAATCCTTAAAGTTGACAAAACTAGTCATATTTGATTGAATGAACACCCCTAGTCATTTCCCCACGCAGAGGAGAACTCCCATGCCCGTACGTCTCGGAGATATTGCCCCCGACTTTGTGGCCGAAACCACCGTTGGCACGATCCACTTTCATGACTGGCTGGGGGATTCGTGGGGGGTTCTGTTTAGTCATCCAAAGGATTTCACACCGGTGTGCACCACCGAACTCGGCTATGTCGCCAAAATCAAACCCGAGTTCGATAAACGAAATGTGAAAGTGATTGGCCTCTCCGTCGACAGTGTTGACTCTCATGTGAAATGGGAAAGCGACATTCAAGAAACGCAGGGAACCGCGGTTAACTTCCCGATGATTGGTGACTCGGATCGCGCGGTGAGCAATCTCTACGACATGATCCATCCAAATGCCAACGACACTCTTACCGTCCGAAGTGTTTTTGTTATTGGCCCGGATAAGAAAGTGAAGTTGTCCATCACCTATCCGGCTTCGACCGGTCGTAACTTCGACGAAATTCTTCGGGTCATCGACTCTCTTCAACTAACCGCACAATACAAAGTCGCAACCCCGGCAAACTGGCAGAACAATCAAGATGTCATTATCGGCGCATCGGTCAGTGACGACGAGGCAAAGACACTTTTCCCCAATGGTTGGAAGACCGTCAAACCATATTTAAGAGTGTTGCCTCAGCCGAAGGTGTAGCAACTGCACCCTTACACTGGCAGAATGTCTTTACTATCTGCAGCGGCCGTTGCCGACAATGCCACAAAGACTTACGGAAAAGGTGACAGCGAAGTTCGCGCCTTAGATGGGGTAAGCATCCAATTCGTCAAGGGTCGCTTCAGCGCGATCATGGGCCCAAGCGGCTCTGGCAAATCGACATTGATGCACTGTCTCGCCGGTCTTGATTCACTCACGTCGGGCAGCGTGTCTATCGATGGAGCCGAACTGGCACCGCTCAATGACAAGGCCCTCACTTCATTGCGTCGTGAGCAGATTGGTTTTGTATTCCAGGCCTTTAATCTCATACCGACTCTAAATGCGTATGAAAACATCGTGCTGCCTCTTTCGTTGGGTGGACAAAGCGGTGACGATGCATGGATAACCCAGGTGATCGACACCATCGGCCTTCGCGATCGACTTAAGCATCGACCCAGCGAGTTATCCGGTGGCCAGCAGCAGCGAGTCGCCATAGCGCGGGCGTTGGCAAGCAAACCAAAAATAATTTTCGCTGACGAACCGACGGGAAACCTTGACTCCAAGTCCGGAGGTGAGGTGTTGAATTTTATGCGACGGGCCGTCACCGATCTCGGTCAAACCATCGTCATGGTGACACATGATGCCGTGGCCGCGAGTTATTCAGACATCATCGTATTTCTCAAAGACGGAAAAATTGCTGGTCAAATGACCGAGCCAACGCCGGAGCGGGTCCTCGACTACCTAAAACACCTCGGAGAATAGTTCGATGTTGCATCTTTCTCTCAAGATGACACTGGCCCGCAAAGGTCGACTGTTTTTGACATCGCTGTCGATCATTCTTGGCACGGCATTTTTGTCCGGTACGTTTATCTTTTCCGACACACTGAATAGGACGTTTGATCAACTCTTTTCGGATGTTTATCAAGATGTCGACGCATACGTCAGGTCCTCGAATTTTGTCGAAGTTCAATTTGGTGGCGAGCAGCGGGCCCGAATACCGATAAGCGAACTAGGAACTGTGCGCGCCGTTCCCGGCGTGGTCGACGCCGTTGGCGCTATCTCGGCTTACGCTCGAATTATCGGCAAGGACGGTTCGCCGCTCGGCAGCAACAATGGTCCTCCTAACTTTGGCGGAATCGTGAGTGAGAGTTTTGCCGGATTATGGAGCGCCGACTCCGGTCGGCTGCCAATTGGCCCGACTGAGATGATGATGGACAAGTGGTCGGCCAAGAAAGGCAAGTTTCAGGTCGGTGATACCGTGCGCGTCAATGCCCAGTCGGGCAGTCGCCAATTCACTCTCGTAGGTATCGCCACTTTTGGTAATGTGAGTTCACCCGGCGGGGCAACATTTGCACTATTCGATCAGCCGACCGCGTCGGAATTCCTGCTTGCACCTGGGTTTGTAGATGCTTTCCTGGTGCAAAGTGACGGGTCGCTTTCCGATGTCGAACTCGCTGAAAAAATTGACGCCGCCCTAGCCACCACGGCCAAACTTGAAACACTTACCGGCGCGGAAATTACCAAGGAGGAACAAGATCTGATCGGGGAGGCCCTCGGCTTTCTCTCCACGTTTCTCACAGCCTTTTCACTGATCGCACTTGGCATCGGTTGTTTCGTCATCTACAACGTATTTTCGATCACGGCGGCCCAACGGTTACGTGAAAACGCTCTGCTAAGGGCGATCGGCGCCAGCCGCCGGCAGATCACCCGCGCGCTGCTCGTCGAGTCGCTGGTTGTCGGTCTTCTCGGTTCCGTCCTTGGCTTTTTTGCCGGCATCGGGCTGTCGCGAGGACTAAGCGCTTTGCTTGGTGCCGTTGGATTCGACATTCCGGCCAGTGGATTAAGCATCGAATTCCGAACCGTGACGATCACCATCATTACCGGCGTCTTGGTGACCGTTCTTTCGGCGATTCTCCCTGCTAGACGGGCCGGCAGGGTGTCGCCGTTGGCCGCGCTTCGCGACACAGCCATCGAAACCACGGGTAGCAACAAGACAAGATTCACGATCGGTTTGATCACTTTCGCCCTTGGTGCCGCCGCGCTCATTGCCGCTGGCGCCGGTGCCAGCACCGTATTCCTGGGTTTGGGAGTGTTGTTTGTATTTGCCGGTGTCCTCATTGTCGGCCCGGGTGTCGCCCGGCCAATCTCACTATTACTTGGAAGACCGATCGAGAAACTTCGAGGAGTTACAGGAGCCATGGCCCGCCAAAATGCGGCGCGCAATCCAAAACGCACTGCACGCACCGCGGCCCCGGTTCTCATCGGCGTCGCCCTCGTCACGGCGTTCACGGCGTTTGCATCGAGTGTAAAAGCGGAAATTCGCGACACGATTGGTAGCCAGTTCCGCGGTGACTTTGTTGTGAGCGCACCCAATAACGGCTTTGGTGGTTTGAACCCGACGCTTGTTGACGAACTCGGAGGTATGCCCCAAGTCGCACAGGCGACCGCGCTGGGATTTGCCACAATCAAAATCAACGGCAAGGGTGAATTCGTTCAAGTTATCGATCCACAGACATCGCCGGGACTTTTTGAACTGGAAATGGTGCAGAACACTCAGGAGTCATTGACCTCTGGTGGAATTTTAGTGAGTGAAAGTCGAGCTAAATCACGAGGATGGGTGATCGGAACGAAGATAGACCTTGAACTGGTCGATGGGACCACCAAGGAACTCGACCTTCAAGGAACTTTTCGACCGACCGGCTTTTTCGGCCCATACTTCATCGATCGTCAGGTGTTCATCGGGACAAATAATTCATATTTTGACTCTGTGATCTATCTGAAATTACAGGACGGCGTGAGCACATCCGAAGCACACGACATCCTTGCGGCCGTCACTACCGACAAAGGGCTCGGTGAATTGCAAAGCCGTGATGAATTTATCGATGCACAATCTGGACAGGTCAACCAGATTCTTGGTCTCATCTACGGATTGCTTGCTTTGTCGGTCATCATCGCCATTGTTGGAATCGTCATCACTCTTCTTCTTTCGGTATTTGAGCGTCAAAGAGAAATTGGTTTGCTTCGAGCCATCGGTATGACCCGCTCCCAAGTTCGAACCACGGTGCGGTGGGAAAGCGTGATCACTTCAATGTTCGGTGCTGTCGTCGGCGTTGTATTGGGAATATTGATGGGCGTCGTACTAATGGCGGTCCTCGCCGATAATGGTGTCGCCGCATTCCGCCTCTCCATTGGCAGCACTGCGGTGATACTCGTGCTTTCATTTGCCATCGGGGTCCTCGCCGCAATATATCCGGCGCGACGAGCCACAAAGATTGAAATAATGCAGGCAATCGCCACAATGTGACAAGTTGCAATCAGTCGGAGGCGTAACCAGCTTCAACTGAATGTGAATAGGCGCCGGATTGATCGCGTTCAATGTATACAGGCGTGAAATTTGGACGCATCAGAGGCTGATGTGTAATTTGACAATTTGGACACCAGTACAACACACGGTGTGCCTCACCGTGATGAGTTACCTTGATCACATCTCCGCATCGATGGCAGGGCTTTCCCTGTCGTCCATACACGGCAAGGCTTCCACTGAATTCGGCGGCCGTGCCACTTGGCGTGTAGTCAAGATTTGCCAAAATCATCTCCGATGCAAGCATCACCAATTCGCGGCACTCACCTCTCTTCAGCGAGCCAACGTGCGCCCAAGGGTGAATCTCGCAAGCCCACAACAACTCGCAGCGGAATACATTTCCCACGCCGCACATCACGCGATGATCGAGCAAGACATCGGCAATCGGGGTGTCTCGTTCTTGGTAATTCATTATCCGGTCAACACATTCCTCAAGATCAGCATCGGCGCGACACAGATCCGGACCTCGACGTCCGAGAATTGGATGTCGTCGAGGATCGAAATCTCTATATGTTTCAATAATTGCCGCATTGAAGCAAACAACTATCCAATCCGCCACAACGATCACGACGCTGGCGCGGTCCTTGGATCTTTTCCACCGTTCGCCCGCTCGATAAAGTTCCCAGGAACCAAACCTTCGCATGTGCGTATGTAACACAACACCATCGTCCCAAATTATTTCTATGTTTTTGCCGTGACTACGCACCTCTTCGACAACGCGACCGATAGCGGGTCGAATCCCAATCAGATGTGGGGCTTCAAAACGGAACAATTCTTTTCCAATGAGCGCCGTTCGTAGCGCTGCGGCGCTGCGGTAAATTGTGTCTACCTCTCGCACAATATGAAGATTATTGCACCTCAAGTTGCTAACTGTGGGATGAGCACTATGTTGATCATTGTGTCGTCGCCCGCAAAACCAGAATTACCAAGCGTGCCATCGTCGTCGGAATCCGGCGAGCAGGCCATGTTGCGTAGAGCAACGCAGCGATATGGAACCGTGGGGGCCATGCTGGCAGGAGGAATGCTGGTATTCGATCGACTTCTCGGTCGCAAGCACAAACAGGAAGCGACCGTAGTCATTGAAGCATCTGGTGAGCCAGGAAATATAGACCACGAGGGAATCACCTTGATTCTCGACGAATCAACAACCGTGATATCGCCGGCTCCGCATGCGCGTTCGCAGAGGTCACGGCGAGTACGGCGTCGGCGTCGAATTCAGGGCAATTGACCCACCGAAGCTAGGGCCAGACGAATGAGCCGATCATGTCCGCTTGTCATTTCGTTGCGCATCCGCCCGCTCACCGCCTGTTCGGGAGTGAACCACCCGAGATCGAGCGCCTGTTGGCTCGGCTGGCAGTCACCAGAAACGGGCACAACAAAGGCCAAACTGACGGCGTGATGGCGTGGGTCATGAAATCCGCTGATGGTCGGATCGGGAAAGTACTCAACAATGGTGAATGGCGCCGGTTCGGGAGGAATCTGCGGTAACGCAAGTGGCCCAAGGTCTTTTTCTAAGTGTCGAAGCAGTGCCTGTCGAATTCGCTCACCGAGCAAAACACGTCCGGAAACAATCGTCCTGCTGATACTTCCATCGGGCGCTTGTCGTAACAACATTCCAATGTGCGTGACGATTCCCTGGTCGTCGACTCGCACAGGTACCGCGTCCACATAAACAAGGGGCACTTGACCGCGGACGGACTCCAATTGGTGCGGGTCGAGCCAATTCGTTCGTACATCAAGGCCGTCGGTCATGAACTACTTTCTCGCATCTGTCGTTACCAGTTTCCCGCAATGTATTTGGTTTCGAGAAATGCAAGCAAACCGTCGTGACCGCCTTCGCGACCAACCCCGGACTCCTTCACTCCGCCAAATGGCGCCGCTGGATCCGAGACCATCCCGCGATTGAGACCGACCATCCCTGTTTCGAGTACTTCGGCTAGACGCATTCCCTTGGCAACATCGCGCGTAAAAATATAGGACACCAGACCCAGTTCGGAGTTGTTGGCATATTTTCGGAGGAGTTCTTCGTCTTCGAAGGACACGATCGGGGCCACTGGACCAAACACCTCGTCTTGCAAGATTTTGGCATCGAGCGACACATCTGCCAACACCGTTGCCGCGTAACCAAATGAACCGTCCGTTGCTGAGGCACCGCCGCACAACACTTTTGCCCCGTCATTTACCGCCTCATTCACAACTGAAGCCACTCGCTGTTGTTGAGCGCGTGATACCAAGGGTCCAAGCGTCGTTGCCGGGTCCATTCCGTCACCGAGTTTCAGTGCCGCCATTCGCGTAGTGAACTTGTCTGTGAACTCGCTCAGCACGGTCGTATGCACATAGAAGCGGTTGGCGGCCGTGCATGCCGCACCTCCATTGCGCATTTTGGCGATCATTGCACCGTCCACCGCAGCATCAATGTCGGCATCGTCATACACCACAAAAGGGGCATTGCCACCAAGTTCCATCGAGCAATTAATAATCCGTGCGGCGGCCTGGGCCAGCAAGATGGCCCCAACCTGCGTTGAACCTGTGAAACTCAACTTGCGTATCCGACCCGAATCGAGCATCGCCTTTACCGCATCGCTAGGCGGATCGGGCACGACCACATTGACGACACCCGCCGGTAATCCGGCGCGTTGCAAAATGTCGGCGATTGCCAAGGCGGTCAGTGGCGTGTCGTGCGCAGGTTTGAGAACTACCGTGCATCCGGCTGCTAATGCTGGACCGATTTTGCGGGTAGCCATCGCGGCCGGAAAATTCCACGGCGTGGCCAGTAGGGCAACCCCGATCGGTTGGCGCATCACGAGCAACCAGTTCCCGCCACTTGGGGCACGGCGATAATCTCCATCGATTCTGACTGCTTCCTCGCTAAACCACCGGAAAAACTCCGCGGCGTACGCAACTTCGCTGCGCGAATCGCTAAGAATCTTTCCGTTTTCCAAGGTGATGAGCCGTGCTAAGTCCTCTTGCTCCGCGATCATGATTTCAAATGCCTTGCGCAAGATTTCGGCTCGCTGACGAGGAGCCGTCATCCGCCACGAGGCCAACGCATCATGGGCAGCGTCAACGGCAGACATGCAGTCGTTCATCGATGCGTTTGCTACCTGAGCAATTGCCTTACCGGTCATCGGATTCAGGACGTCGAAAGTGGACGACGACTTGACCCAATCACCGTCGATATACGACGATGTCCGCAGTTGTCGCGGGTTCAGAGTTTCCCCATCATTCGTTTTTTAATTCTTGGCCAGGTCCACACCGGCAATTGTCTTGATTCGCTCGCGCAAGAACTCAAAGGCTGTGTTGCCCTCGGCAATTACCACATCATCTGCAGGATGCAGGAACAATGGAGTGGATACGCGCGAGCGCAGGGCCGACTCCCCGACCGGATTTGTCACTTGGTGAGTCGTACTCGGGTAATAACCTGCACTCGCGAATTTGAGCATGTCGCCGGCATTGATGGCGACACTTCCCGGATCACATGGCACATCAAACCACTTGCCATGTACATCTCGCACCTGCAACCCAGGCTCATTTGCGGCGGGCAGAACCGTAAGCATGTTGATGTCTTCATGCGCCGCGGCGCGCACCGAACCGATTGGTTCATCACCACGCAGCGGTGGGTAGTGCAAAATTCGCAGCAAAGTTCGTCGCGTTCCAGCAATCATTTGCGACAGCGGAATGGAGAAGGTTTTGGCAATTTCTGGCGGAGTATTTGCCTCGATCCAACCGAGCAGTTCAAGCCCAAGCGACATTCCGGCCTGATAAACCGCGGCTGCGCTTGCCGACACATCCGCTGGTTGACGGCCCCATGGATACCAATGGAAATACTCCTTAATATCGCGCAACTCGGCACCTAGAGCCGTTTCGGCTTCTTCCATCGGCCGGTATCCATCCTGATCGTGTTCACCAGGAAGGAATTCCCACTTGCGTTCAGACCTGAAAAATGAGAGCCACTCATTGTGCAGTCTCTGCACCAACTCGTAATCGATCGGATGATTGACCACCACTGCAAAACCCGTCACACGCAGTGATTCGGTGAACTGGGATGGAGCATTGGGCGCCCTGTAGTCGACGACGGCTACTTCCATACCTCTACCTTATGCGAACTTGCGCGGTCAGCGGTCGTCGATGCATATCTAAATCAAGTCACATTTCTTGGTTCGTTGTCTACTATTGCACGGTGCATATCAAGCGAACAATCCTTCTTTTGCAAGTTGCAACAGGGCTCTTGGCCGCTGGCTACGGCGTTATGTTCACGATGTTGGACGATTGGCGCGCCGAGTACGGAATACAGGAAACCGGTCTCGGTTTTATTGTCGCGGTCGGATTCTTCACCTCGTTTATCGCCCAACTCACCATTGCACCGCTTGCCGACAAAGGATTTTCTCGCCGCTTAATGACACTTGGACTGATCGCCAATGTTGTTGGTGCACTGGCGATGGCACAGGGTTCGACAATGACCACATTCATCATTGGTCGATTTCTGATGGGTATGGGCGCCGGCATGGCAATTCCTGCAATTCGACGCATCGTCGTCGTTACGGACCCGGAACATTTAGGCGAAAATATGGGTCGAGGACTTTCAATCGAGGTGGGCGGATTCGCCCTTGGGCCAATCATTTCCGCCGTCACCGTCGAAACCTTTGGCTTGGCCGCACCATTTCTGATTATTGCAACCTTGCTAGCCGTGATGGCACTCATCATCTGGCGAATACCGATTCATGAAACTCCGGTCGAGGACCGAACTTCTGAACGCTTCGCCATCGATCTGCTTAAAGTCCGTCCGTTGTGTGGTGCGATCATGATCGGACTTGCGCTGTTTCTGATGATCGGAACATTTGACCCCCTGTGGGTGGTGATGATGGACGATCTCCATGCCCCTAACTGGGTCGCCAATGCCGGCATAGCCATTTTTGGATTGCCGTTCATTCTCTTTGGCACCCTTGGCGGACGAATCGCCCAGCGCCACGGACCGTTTCGAGTCAGCGCACTCGGCCTAATTCTCGGAGCCGGATATATGACGATCTATGGATTACTTGGCCAACCGTATCTGATGCTTGGAATCGGCGTCACCCAATCGATTGTTGACTCGCTTACGGTCACCGGAACCGGGCTGGCGGTTGCTCAAGTTGCTCCGATTGAACGACAAGCCGGTGCTTCGGGATTACTCGGTGGCATGCAAACGCTGACGGGCGGAATTGCCGCAACTTTGGCAGGTGTCACATACGAACACTTCGGGCAGGCGACCGCGTTTACGACGACCGCGGTCGTGATGGTGCTGATGGTCACAACTGGCTGCATACTTGCCGGCCCGCAATGGATGCGTAAACCAGTCAATAGTGAGGTTTTCTCAGCCTCTCAATAGATTTGTGGTATGGAATTTCGATATTTGGGAAACAGCGGGCTGAAAGTTTCGGCAATTAGCTACGGAAACTGGATTACTCACGGCAGTCAAGTGGAAGAACAGGCAGCGATTGCCTGTGTCCAGCGTGCCATCGAGCTTGGTATCACCACATTTGATACTGCCGATGTATATGCCGGCACCAGAGCCGAAGGGGTACTGGGGCGTGCATTGACCGGAGTTCGTCGCGAAAGCATCGAGATCTGCACCAAGGTGTACTGGCCAACTGGAAAAGGTCAAAACAATCGTGGATTGTCACGAAAACATATCGCGGAGTCAATCAACGGCTCGCTGAAGCGACTTGGCACCGACTATGTGGATCTCTACCAGGCACATCGCTTCGACGTCGAGACTCCTCTGGAAGAGACGATGCTCGCCTTCGCCGACATTGTCCGACAGGGCAAGGCCCTCTATATCGGTGTGTCGGAGTGGAACGCGGATCAAATCACGCGTGGTGCACAGCTGGCCCACGAATTTAATGTGCCATTCATTTCTAATCAACCGCAGTATTCGATGCTGTGGCGCGTTATCGAACAAGAAGTAGTTCCCGCCTGCGAACAGGAAGGGCTTTCTCAGATCGTGTGGTCTCCACTTGCCCAAGGCGTACTAACTGGCAAGTATCTGCCAGGTCAACCGCCTCCCGCTGGTTCACGCGCCACGGACGAACTCAGCGGCAAGAATTTCATTTCTCGATGGATGACCGACGAAGTCCTTACGAAAGTTCAGTCATTGAGACCATTGGCCGATGGAGCCGGACTGACGATGGCCCAACTTGGCGTCGCCTGGGTGTTGCAGAATCAGAACGTTGCGTCCGCGATTGTGGGCGCATCGAAACCTGAGCAACTCGATGACAATGTCGCGGCCGCAAATGTGAAACTTGAACCCGCCCTAATGAGATCGATCGATGAAGCACTGGCCGGCTTAATAGTCACCGATCCTCGAAAGACCGAATCACCGACTACTCGGCCCTGAAATCGAACAGATTACGGTCCCGAAAAGACTCCACCAAGTTCGGCTGATTTGACCGGCGCCGAATCTCCTTCGTAGCGCGAAAGTTCGGCGCGGCCGACCACGTGCCAATGCACTTCATCGGGGCCATCCGCCAGACGAAGCGTGCGTTGACCCGTGTACATACGAGCAAGCGGCGTCCATTGAGACACTCCCGTGGCTCCATGCATCTGGATTGCCTCGTCGATGATCTTGCACACCCGCTCGGGAACCATCGCCTTTACGGCACTCACCCACACCCGGGCCTCGACATTGCCCATCGTGTCCATCGCCTTGGCCGCACGCAGAACCATCAGCCGCATCGCCTCGATTTCAATGCGTGCCTTGGCAATTACCTCGGTGTTCTTGCCCAACCGTGCGATCGGCTTGCCGAACGCCTCGCGGGTTAGTCCGCGGCGCACCATGAGCTCAAGTGCGCGTTCGGCCGCACCGACAGAACGCATGCAATGGTGAATTCGCCCCGGACCAAGTCGTACCTGGGAGATTTCAAAACCACGACCCTCACCGAGCAACAGATTTGATGCCGGCACTCGCACATCGGTGAACCGCAAGTGCATGTGACCATGCGGTGCATCGTCTTCACCGAACACATGCATTGGTCCGATAATTTTCACTCCCGGAGTATCCATCGGGACAAGGATTTGCGATTGCCGCTTGTGCGGCGGTCCGTCGGGACTTGTCTGGACCATACATATCATTATCTTGCAGCGAGGATCGCCGGCTCCCGAGATGTAGTACTTCTCGCCATTGATTACCCACTCGTCGCCGTCGAGAATGGCCCGACAGCGAATGTTCTTGGCGTCCGATGATGCGACGTCCGGTTCGGTCATGGCAAACGCCGAGCGAATCTCACCGGCCAACAATGGCTCGAGCCATTTCTTCTTCTGTTCGGGGGTGCCGACGCGCTCGAGTACCTCCATGTTGCCGGTATCGGGTGCGCTGCAATTCAAACACTCGGAGGCAAGTGGATTCTTACCCAATTCATTGGCGATGTAGGCGTAATCCAAATTGGACAGCCCCTCGCCGGTTTCGGCATTAGGCAGGAAGAAGTTCCACAACCCATTGGCCTTGGCCTTCTTCTTCACCTTGTTCAGTAAGTCAAGCTGGCCGTCGCCATATCCCCAGTGTTTTTTTCGATTTTCGCCGAGCCGATAGAACTCGGCCGTGATCGGTTCGACCTCGTTGGCGATGAACAACTTCACCGCCTCATACAGCGGAACCGCCTTTGGCGACATTGCAAGATTCATTGCATCGTCGGTGGTGATTCCTGAGTGCATCCCGGGCGCTGGCATGCGCTCAGGCTAGTGCGGGCATTAGTGCCTGTTCTCTCTGGAGATAACTACGTCACGGATTTCGGCGTAGGACTATTTCTCCCAATCGGTCCGATCAAGTGACTCCCAATCGACAGAACCCTCATCTACTTGCCATTCTGCAAAGGCCTCGTCATACAACTTCCCGAGGTCGCTGATTGTCACAATTAAAAGTTACTACCTTCCTATCGTGGTAACAAGATGTGATTGGACTAGACCTCGCTGAGAATGACCAGTGGAATTTCCCTCGTTGTCTTGGTCTGGTAACCGGCGTAGCCCTTGTATTTAGCCGCCACGAGTGGCCACATTCGGGCTCGCTCGTCGCTCGTGACCACGCGGGCGGTCATTGTCTTCTTTGGATTGCCCATATAGGCAACTTCCACCCGCGGATTGTCTCGGAGGTTGAGAAACCATGCCGGGTGGTGATCATCTCCCCCGCGTGAAGCAACGATGACGATGGCGTTGTTTTCTTGCAACGGTGAGGTAAGCATCACATTTCGCGATGCGCCGCTTTTCCTCCCGACCGTCGTCAACTGGAGTACGGGCATCTTGCCGAGACTCCAACCCTTTCGCCCACGAGTAACTCCGAGAATCGCGCGATGCACGGCGTTCATAGTCTTAAGTTGAAAGTCGCTTGGCATTGGACTCCTTTAATTTCTGTGAGTGATTAGTTGACTTGCCGATCTCGACCTAGCCAATACGGTTCACGCAGCTTGAACTTCTGCAATTTGCCGGTAGCCGTCCTAAACAATTCGGTGC
>CAYGOJ010000020.1:0-21073 GCA_964351545.1 uncultured Acidimicrobium sp. | reverse complement strand
ATTAGGAATCGAACCAACGGGCCGGTTCGGGAGTTTGGATATTGACAAGGCTCGTTCGATGGTGCGCGAAATTTCCGATCGCTATCACCTCGATCTCGATCCGGATGCGATGATTGAAGACCTCCCCGTTGGGGTGCAGCAGCGTGTTGAAATTGTCAAGGTGTTGTTGCGCGACGCGCAGCTCGTTATCTTCGATGAGCCGACTGCCGTTCTCACGCCGAGCGAGATCATTGAGTTCTTTGGCATTGTCAAGACGCTCATTGACGCGGGTCGCGGCGTTGTGTTTATTACCCATAAATTGAAGGAAGCCCTGACTGTTTCCGATCGAATTGTCGTGATGCGAAGAGGTCAGGTAGTCGGCGAGGTGTTACCGTCGCAGGCGAGCGAAAGCAAGATCGCTGAAATGATGGTTGGACGAGCGGTGCAGCTAACCGTGGAGAAGAATCCGGCACATAAGGGTGCAGTCGTATTCAGCGTTCAGGGCTTGCAGGTTCTGGATCCGGACGGGCGGGCGATGGTCCAGGACGTCAGTTTTGACGTACGCGAAGGCGAAATTGTCGGCATCGCCGGAGTTCAGGGGAATGGTCAAACCGAACTAGTCGAAGCATTAACCGGATTGCGCAAAACGTCTGCGGGAACCGTGACGCTCGACGGAGTTGACATCACGGATTCTTCGCCTCGCGGGCGTCACGAAATGGGTATCGCTCACATTCCAGAGGATCGAATGCGGCAGGGTCTTATCGGTGGGCTCACCACTACCGAAAACCTCGTGTTGACCCGATACCACGATGACCCATTTAGTAGCGGCATGTCAATGCGTTGGGTCGAGGCCCGTCAATTAGCTGAGGACCTCGTCGAAAAATACGATATCCGCACTCCGTCGGCCGAGATGCTGACGAGCACACTTTCTGGTGGCAACCAGCAAAAGGTAATCGTGGCTCGCGAATTGAGTCGCAAGTTGCGAATTTTGATTGCCTCGCAGCCGACCCGCGGTGTGGACGTTGGATCGATCGAATACATTCACCAGCGAATCGTCGAGGAGCGCGACTCTGGTACCGCAGTTCTCATCGTGAGCACCGAACTTGATGAAGTGATGGCTCTGGCGGATCGATTGCTTGTCATGTATCGCGGTCGAATCGTTGCCGATCTTGACCCAACTAATACAAGTGCAATGGATGTAGGTCTGTGTATGGCGGGCTCGTCGCCACAACAGCGCTCGGACTCGCAATGACAGGGAGTTCGATCAAGCGATTCGCCGAACGGGTTGAACGCGCGAGCTCATTTCGGCTGACAATCTTGGCGGTCTTGTCGGCGATGATCGTCGGGGCCGTGATCATCGTGCTTTCCGATATCACCGCGCTGCGGGAAGGCAATTTCGGAACGGCATTAAACACTGTGGTAAAGGCGTATTCGGCGCTCTATACCGGTTCATTCGGCTCGCTGCGCGCGCTGTCGAACACGATTAGCAGCACAACACCGCTTTTGCTGTGCGGTGTTTCGGTCGCCGTGGCATTTAAGGCGGGCCTCTTCAACATCGGCGCCACCGGTCAAATGCTGGCCGGTGGAATGGCTTCGCTGTGGGTTGGGTTTGCGATGCAGGGACCGGGAATCATTCAAGTTCCGTTGGCGATTCTGGCTGGTGCGGTAGGTGGGGCCCTGTATGGCGCCATTCCCGGAATACTCAAGGCTCGCACGGGAGCCCACGAAGTAATAACCACGATCATGCTCAATAACATGGCGGCATTTCTCGTTCTATGGCTGTTGAAAACGACCTTATTTCAACGCGAAGATCGAACGGATCCGATTTCCAAACTTGTCGACCCGGCCGGACGATTGCCGCGAATGTTTGGATTCTTAAGCGATCGAAATGATTTGCTTGCACACACGGGATTTGTTGTTGCGGTCTTGGCGGTGATCGTGTATTGGTGGTTGTTGCAGCGAAGCACCCTCGGATTTGAATTTCGGGCGTTTGGCCTGAACAGCGAAGCTGCCCAATACGCCGGAATGCACACCAAGCGACTGATGGTGTCGGCAATGATGATCGCGGGTGCCTTTGCGGGAATGGCCGGCGCAAGTGAGGTGCTAGGCACATATGGTTACGCGTCGCAAAACTTTGCCGGAAACATTGGGTTCGATTCGATTGCGATTGCCCTACTCGGTCGCTCAAGGCCACTCGGCACTGCCTTCGCCGCTGTCTTGTTTGGTGCCATGCAAGCCGGCGGTCGACAGATGCAAGCCAATACCGATGTACCGATCGATCTCATCATCGTTCTGCGGGCACTCATCGTCATGTTCATTGCGGCTCCACTGCTGATCAAGGCAATTTGGCGAGTAAAGGCACTCCAGACAACCGATGTGCAGACATTTAGGGGATGGGGCGGATGAGCGCATCGTCGGAATCCGTCAGGGTTTTGTCGGCCGAACAGCGTAAGCGGGCGCGCAATGTGGGGCTTGCGTATGTGGTGCTCGGGCTGGTGTCAGCGGTGGTCTTCACCAACCGACCAGGAAACGCCGGCTTTAGGTTGGAAGACGATTACCTACTAGTGGTTCCCGCGCGACCGTTTGCGTCGGCGTTGGCAATTGTGCTCGTTGCGCTAGGGGCCGCGCAATTGCTGCGCGGTTTGGGTCGCTGGACAAATGTTGTACTGACGGTGGCGACTGCCAGTTTTGTCGTCGGATTTTTGACATGGGCCGCGTCTGGAGGTGCGTTCAGCCTGACCGGAATGTTGCAAGACACGGTCGCGCGAAGTGTCCCGATCACCCTAGGAGCGATTGCCGGCATCCTTTGCGAACGCAGTGGCATCATCAACATTGCGATCGAGGGACAGCTGTTGGGATCGGCATTTGCCGGCAGCGTGGTCGGTTCGATTCTCGGAGCATGGCCCGGAATTGCGGCCGCAATATTAATGGGGGTCGCGCTGTCTGCGATCCTGGCGGTATTTTCAATTAAATACCGTGTCGATCAGGTGATCGTCGGATTCGCGATCAACTTTTTTGCCCTTGGCTTAACGAGTTTTCTTACATCGCGTGTCTTGACCCCTTATCCGCAATATAACTCGCTCATTCCATTTAGGCCATACAAAATACCTCTGCTGTCCAGGATTCCGGTACTTGGCACGGTTCTATTTACTCAAACGTTGTTTGTCTACGCGTCGTTTGCCATGGTTGCCGTGACAACGTGGGCATTGCTTCGAACCAAATGGGGACTGCGCACCAGGGCGATTGGCGAGTATCCAAAAGCGGCGGGAACCCTCGGAGTTGATGTGATCAAACTTCGCTACCGCAATGTGCTCATCGCCGGTGCTGTGGCTGGATTGGGTGGTGCCTGGTGGCCAGTTGGTACAGTCGGAAGATTTGATCAAAACATTACGGGCGGTAGAGGATTCATCGCCCTTGCCGCCGTGATCTTTGGGCGCTGGCATCCGGTTGGCGCGCTAAGCGCGGCCCTGGTGTTTGGATTTTCCGAGGCGATACAACTGAAATTGTCGAATCTTAAAACAGGTATACCTTCCGAATTTCTGCTCATGTCGCCGTACCTGGTGACGCTAGTTGTGGTTGCCGGATTTGTCGGACGTAGTCGCTCTCCGAAAGCCTCTGGCCAGCCCTACGACGCGCAATAGAGTCAGGTCCCCTTGGGGCGGAAACCGATGATCCCATTACCGAGTTCGAGGCGCGGTCCGCCGATGAGATCCACGCAATATGGAACGGCAGGTAGAATGGCGTTTAAGCATTCGGCAATTGAAGATGGCTTGCCCGGCAAATTTATGATCAGAGAAGAGCCTCGAATTCCTGCGGTTTGACGGGACAAGATTGCCGTTGGCACAATTTTTAGTGATGTGGCGCGCATTAGTTCGCCAAATCCGGGCATCATCTTGTCGCAAACGATTTCGGTCGCCTCGGGGGTGACGTCTCGAGCGGCCGGTCCGGTACCACCAGTCGTCACGATAAGACAACATTCTTGCTCGTCGGCGAGTTCGATGAGTGTGCGGGCGACAACCTCTGCATCATCTGGCACAAGTCGCGAAATCGGAACCCACGGACATGCTAAGTGTTCGACAAAGTACGAAGCAATCGCCGGGCCGCCGCGGTCTTCATAGGTACCAGCTGATGCGCGATCGGATACGGTGACGATTCCGATTCTGGCGGGAGTGTGACTTGAGGACATGTGTGGGGAACCTACCACTGCAGAAGTCGAGTGTCGCCTTTGGCCTTTGGATTGGTAATTCGAATCCATAGAGATTTACGCAATTGCGATAAGCCGTAGCGAAACCCCACTCGGCTAAACGCGGAGCGAGAAATGTACGTGAGCCGCTCGGTGGTTTCACGCAAGTTGCGAAGGAGGGCGGCTTGCAGCGGATCAAGTGGAAGCGAAACGGACGCAGCGGTAAATTGGTGCGGTTCGAAATCGAACCAACGGTAATCTTCCGCATAAATACCTGCCATGATGTCGGCTGTCTCTCGGTCGTACACCTGAATCGGCTTTATTCCAAGTCCGCTATTGAGTCGCTCCGGCCGAATGCTCTTCCCCGATCGATCATTGAGCAGTTTCGCCAGTCCGTCCATTTCGCCGGGTTTGTCGACTCGGATCATGTGGGTGTAGTCGATTTGGTCGCAGTAGAGAGTATTGAACTGTGGCCTGAAGTGATCGTCGACCATAAAGGCCGGGTTGTCTTGTGCAAATTGTTGAGCAAAATTTTTGAACGAGGCGGCAAGATCGATCTTCCCGTCAACAAGGACATCTGGAGAACGCTCAATGATCACAGCGGGCGTACCGGGTGAGCGTAGGAATACTCGATTTTCCCATGACGAATACGCCCGGGCGAGGGGGTCGCGCAGAGTAGCAATGCGAATCCACTCTGGTGAAGTTATTATTTGCCACTGCTCATCTTTGGATAGGTCAAAGAACCGAGTCAGGCCATGCACCCGATAGTTATGGATGGTTTGTTCCTGCGAAATGTTCGGCGTAATAATGATCTTCGTCGCCTCGTAGTTGTATGAACCCTCCGACTGGGAGAGCAGCAACTTGATGCTGCTGCAGGCAACCTTGGTGGTTGGCACATACATGACTTTTAGCTTTGGCGCTACCAACGCGTATCCGATCAACTGGGGCAACTGAGGAAGTGGATTGGCCATAGCGATCAATTATTGCTTCGGCGCACGTCGTGATGTGATCGCATCGATAAGGGTCTGAGTACTTTTCTCTAGCGACTCACCCTGCGCACCTAGCACCACGTCGGGCATTCGAGGAACTTCGTATGGGGCATCTATCCCTGTCAGGCCGGTGATCTGGCCAGATCGGGCCTTGGCGTATATGCCTTTTGGGTCTCGCCGCTCACATTCGTCCAGTGGAGTGGCGACATAGACCTCGACAAAAGCCAAGCCATCGTCTGCATGAATCTGTCGGGCATGCGAACGACTTTGAGCAAAGGGACTAATGATCGGCACAAATGTCAATATCCCCGCATCGCTACATAAATGCGCCACTTCGGCTATCCGACGAATGTTCTCCACTCGATCCGAATCGCTAAAGCCAAGATCGGCATTTAGTCCATGTCGGACATTGTCGGCGTCGAGGACATATGTGAGTGTCCCCGCACGATGCATCTGTCGTGCCACTTCATAGGCAATTGTCGATTTACCCGAGCCTGACATCCCCGTCAGCCAAACCGTCATCCCAAATAAATTATGCGAGCTCCATCGTTCCGCACGTGTCAAGGCTGGCTCGTGCCAAATTGGGCCGGTCATCGCTACGACCGTGGCGACAACAACATGCCGGCGCCCGCGGTTTGACCCGTAGTTTCGTCGATGACGATGAAACAACCGGTGGTGCGATTTTGATGGTAATCGTCGTAAAACAGGGGGGATGTGGTGTGCAATGCGACTCGCCCAATTTCGTTCATCACTAGAGATGTCACACCGGTTTCGCGATGAAGGTGCGAAATGTCAAGTCGATACAGAACAGAGTTGATTTTTGCTCGGACAACATTGGTGGTGTGTTTAATTGTGTAGATCTTGTCGAGTTGCATTGGGTTCACGTCGTCCATCCAACACAGCATCGCTTCCAGATCTTGAGATGATCGTGGCCGATTGTTTGGACGACAAATCATGTCGCCGCGTGTAATTGAGAGATCATCGGCGAATAGCAGAGTGATGGCTTTGCCAGGACCGGCCTCATTCAATGGACCAGATGGCGAATCGATGGCGGTAACTGTTGTCGTAAGGCCAGAGGGCATCACCATGACTTCATCACCGATGCCGATCACCCCACCTGCCACACTCCCTGCATATCCGCGATAATCGGGGTTGTCGGCACGCTGCGGTCTAATCACGCACTGAACGGGAAATCTGGTGTCAATCCGGTTCTCATCACTGGCGGTGTAAACATTTTCAAGGTGGTGGAGCAGCGTCGGACCTTCAAACCAAGTCATGTTCGCCGACCGACTGACCACGTTGTCGCCGGCGAGCGCGCTAATCGGTAGGAAGGTCACATCTTGAAGGTCTAAGCGCGAGGCAAATGTTTCAAACTCGTCACGAATTGAGTTAAAAATTTCGGGATCGTATTCAACAAGATCCATTTTATTAACGCAAATCACCAGATGGGGAACCCCTAGCAATGAAACCAGCAGACTATGTCGTCGAGTCTGCTCGACAATTCCCGTTCGGGCATCGACTAATACGAGTGCCAGGTCCGCGTTTGATGCGCCGGTAATCATGTTGCGGGTGTATTGAATGTGTCCAGGGCAATCGGCAATGATGAACGACCGCTTCGGCGTGGCGAAATAACGGTAGGCGACATCGATGGTGATTCCCTGTTCACGTTCTGCCCGTAGTCCATCGGTAAGCAAAGAGAGATCGACGTAGTCATCTCCGCGCCGCTTGCTTACGGCTTCAATGTGTTCGAGCTGATCCTCAAAAATGCTCTTGGAGTCGAAAAGCAGTCGTCCAATTAGTGTTGACTTACCATCATCGACCGAGCCAACAGTGGCAAATCGAAGCCGCTCCATCAGAAGTAACCGGTTCGCTTTCGGTCTTCCATTCCTGCTTCGCTAATCCGGTCGTCGGCTCGGGTCGCTCCTCGTTCGGTAATCCGGGCAACTGCGGTCTCGGCGATGATATCGCTGATTGTGTCGGCTATCGATTCGATTGCCGCCGTGCATGTCGCATCGCCAACCGTACGAAATCGAACCATCTGTTCGCTGATGGCCTCGTTGTCTTCGGGTTGGAGAAAAGGTGTGATTGCCATCCACATATTGTCTCGACGAAAGACCTGACGTCGATGGGCGAAATAGATGCTCGGTAGGTCGATGTGTTCCTGGCCAATGAAACGCCAGATGTCCAATTCGGTCCAGTTGGACAGGGGGAAAATCCGAAAGTGTTCACCCATTTGATGTTTGCTGTTGTATACACCCCATAATTCGGGTCGTTGATTTTTCGGGTCCCATTGGCCATAAATGTCACGGTGTGAATACACCCTTTCCTTAGCCCGCGCTCGCTCTTCATCACGCCTGGCACCGCCAAATACGGCGTCGAACCGATGCTCGGCGATGGCGTCCAAAAGGGTGACCGTCTGTAGGGTGTTGCGACTGGCGCGTGGACCACTGACATCGGCGACTCGCCCAGCGTCGATTGATGCTTGAACGGAACCTACAATCAGTCGCACCCCCATTTCGGCGACGCAACGGTCGCGGAAATCAATGACCTCGGGAAAGTTGTGGCCCGTGTCAATGTGCATAACGGGGAAGGGGATTCGCGCCGGCGAAAAAGCCATTACCGCCAAATGGAGCATTACTACCGAGTCCTTGCCACCAGAAAAGAGCAAGACCGGATTTTCGAATTCGGCGGCGACTTCACGAATTATGGTGACCGACTCGTCGACCAAACTGCCAAGTTCGGTTTTCACCTCCGTAAGGCTAGTTGACAAAGTCATGAAAATTCATTGACCAGATTCGTTCCGCGAATTCCATCAACATATTCGGTCGGTTCAAGTAGCGTGTAGCCGTTGAGCATGCTTCCGAGGGAGGGGCCGCCTATGAGCCAGCAAGTTCGTGGAGTTGTTGCACGAACAAAGGGGTCACCGGTCACCGTTGAGTACATCAATGTGCCGAACCCCGAATCCGGAGAGGTCTTGGTTCGTGTCCAAGCCTGCGGTGTTTGTCACACCGATCTTCATTACCGTGACGGTGGCATTTCCGACGGTTATCCATTCCTGCTCGGGCACGAAGCGGCGGGAATTGTCGAGCTAGTCGGCCCAGATGTCTCGACCGTATCTCCCGGCGATTTTGTAATTCTAAATTGGCGGGCCGTGTGCGGCCACTGTCGTTCATGTCGCCGTGGACGCCCGTGGCTGTGCTTCGCAACTCTCAATGCCCATCAACCAATGACACTTCTCGATGGAACAGTGCTATCGCCAGCTCTCGGAATTGGTGCATTTGCAGAAAAGACACTTGTGGCGGAAGGACAATGCACAAAGGTAAATCCCGCCGCACGACCCGAAGCCGCTGGGTTACTCGGGTGCGGCGTGATGGCCGGACTTGGTGCCGTTCTTAACACGGCGAATGTGTCGCGAGGTGATTCGGTAGCAGTGTTCGGTTGTGGTGGGGTAGGCAATGCCGCGATCGCTGGGGCGAAGTTAGCCGGAGCCCATGCGATCATCGCCGTCGATATTGATGATCGTAAGTTGGCCATGGCCCGACAATTTGGTGCCACACACACCGTGAATTCAATGAATGACGATCCCGTTTCGTTTGTCAGGGCGGCAACAAACGGTCATGGAGCCGATGTGTGTGTAGAGGCGATCGGTCGCCCGGAGGTCTACAGGCAAGCTTTCGAGTCTCGGGACCTGGCTGGCATGGTCGTGCTGGTGGGTGTACCAACCCCAGAAATGATTCTCGAATTACCGTTCCAAGAAGTATTCGGCCGAGGTGGCGCGCTAAAGGCAAGTTGGTACGGAGACTGTCTTCCATCTCGAGACTTTCCGATGCTGATCGACCTTTACCTCGCCGGTCGTCTCGATCTCGATCGATTTGTGTCCGAAACAATAAGGCTCGATGATGTCGAAGAGGCTTTCCACAAAATGGAACGCGGTGAAGTTCTTCGCAGTGTTGTGGTTCTGTGATTCTGCCGGGATTCAACGGTGTCAATTGAACTCGTCAATACGACCGGGATATTCGCTCTGGATGGTGGTGAGTGGACGGTTACCAATAACATTTGGTTGGTTGGCGACGATTCCGAAGTCGTTGTCATAGATGCGGCACACAATTCTTCGACAATTATTGAGGCACTGCATGGCCGCAAATTGCGCGCAATTCTTCTCACGCATGGTCATAATGACCATATAAATGCCGCAATTCCATTGCGAGAAGCGACCGATGCGCCGATATTTCTGCATCCGGCCGACCGCATGCTGTGGGATATGGTGTGGCCAAACAGCGTTCCGGACTACGACTCATTGCCGAGTGGAGCGATTCGCATTGGCACTCACCGTTTAGAACTGCTACATACACCTGGTCATTCTCCAGGTTGTTGTTGTTTCAATGATGTCGATTCATCGGTCGTCTTTAGCGGGGACACATTGTTTTGCGGTGGTCCAGGTGCGACGGGGAGAAGTTTCAGCGATGAAACGACCATTCTTATCTCGATTTACGAAAAGTTGTTGTCGCTACCCGACACCACGGTTGTCCACACCGGCCATGGTGATTCGACGACGATTGGAGCGGAGCGTGCTGGCATTTTAGAGTTGATTCGCAAGAGAAAATTAGTGGGCAGGTTTGGAGGACTTACATGAGTTGGTCGACGATGCCGCTCTCACGCAAAGGTCTGGCCCAAACTGAAATGGGCGGAGAAGGTTGTAGCGACCAGGTGATCCTGAACCAGTGGTATCCACTCGCGGCAATAGTTGAACTACGTCCGGGAATCTCGTACCAAACGCTTCTCTTAGCGGTGGATGTTGGCTTTGGAGTGGCGATCGACGGAGAACTTATTGCATGGCGCTTGGATCGCGATTTTATTACTGCGGGTAAACCTCTGCCTCTAGACGGCATCGCAAACCCGTTGCTTGTGAAATCGGCTTTTGGCTATCTCTGGACAAGTTTGAGTTCAAATCCGAAAGAGTTATTTTCCATTCCAGAAACGGATGAGCCGAGTCGGCGCAACCTCAACGCCGGATCAATTGGAGTCGCCACTTCGGGACCAAGAGCAATCGAAAATTTCCTTGATTTAGGTCACTTTCCTTTCGTTCATGCGGGTGTCTTGGGCGCCGAGCCTCATACCGAAGTTGTCGATTACCAAGTCGAAATTAAAAATGGCGAGATCTTTGCCACGGGATGCAAGTTCCCTCAGCCGCAAGCCAGCCCAGGCTCAGTCGGGGCGATTGTGGCAGATTATGTATACCGAGTTCCTCACCCATATTGCGTGCTTTTATATAAGACGGGAGCCTTTGACGAGACGCGCTTTGATGTAATAGGTCTCTTTATCCAACCAATGACCCAAGAAATTATCCGCGCTCATGCGTTTGTGTCGGTCTTGGATGACGTGACAACTGATACAGGTATTAAGAGGTTTCAATTGGGTATTTTTTCGCAAGATAAGCCGATACTCGAAAATCAAGTGCCGAAATGTTTGCCGCTGTCAACCTCGGCAGAGACTCCGATTCGGGCGGACAGGTCATCGATTGCTTATCGTCGTTGGCTATCCGACCTTGGGGTCACCTATGGCGTGATCTCAGCCACCTGAAGACTCTCATTCATGACCACACAGGAACTCATTGATAGAGACCCCTTCTCTAGTTGGTATCCGGTGGCCAATGCAGACGACCTTCCATTTCGCCACACATTCCGAGGAAAACTTCTAGGACAAGAAATAGTGATTTGGCGAGCCGATGATGGCAATGTAAACATTTGGGAAGATCGATGTCTGCATCGGGGCGTGAGGCTTTCGCGCGGTCTCAATAATGGAGCCGAACTCCAGTGTCAGTATCACGGATGGAGATATGCAAATCGCACCGGTGGCTGCACGTATATTCCCGCCCACCCGATCGATTCTCCTGCCCAACACTTAACGTGCTCGACCTTCCCAGCCATTCAAAGTCAAGGATTTATCTGGTCCGGAATTTCTCCCGTGGGAGCGCCTCCCACGCTGTCATTTCTTGCTGGATTGACTCCACTCACTCTGAGGAGCCTGCCAGTTAATGCGCCAGCCGACCTTGTATATCAGCACATGGCCACATACGTCTTCCATCCTGATGGCTGTAAACAAGCCGAAAAAGAATCTTCGATCGCGGCCAAGATGTATGACAGTTACATTGAGATCACTGCGTCAACCGCGAATTCCAAGTTAACTGTCGCGTTATTCGCGCAACCCACAGAAGAGTCGTCAACAATCATCCGCGGCGTGGCTGCAGTATCGAACAACTCGCCCAACAACCTCAAACTTCTTCGATACCACAATACGCTTTTGACCAAACTGCGAGATGATGTTGAAGCCGATGTCATACATAAGACTGAAAGTTCCAAGCGGTCTTCTGTACAGACGGGCACACCAACGAACGTGAGAAAAAGTGGAACCGATGCTTTGCCCGCCTCGTTTTTGCGGGTGCGCGTCGCTCGCAAATGGAGTACGGCGAAAGATGTAGTCGGCCTAGAACTGTTGCCAATTGGAGATGAACAATTGCCGACATTTCAACCTGGCGCACATATCGATGTCCGCTTACCAATCGGTTTAACTCGGCAATATTCGCTGACGAATGGGCCAGGAGAACTAGATAAATACAGGATCGGTGTGAAGCTTGAGCAAGTGTCGAGCGGTGGTTCGAAGTACATTCACGAGACGCTTCGTGAGGGAGAGATTCTTGAGATCTCGGTGCCCCGAAACAACTTCCCATTGCGCCGAGACTCGACGCGCACCGTGCTTATTGCGGGTGGAATTGGAGCAACACCACTTCTTGCCATGGCTCAGGTTCTTCAAAAACAAGAATTGAACTACACGTTGCATTATTTTGCCCAGAGCGATGAACACGTGGCATTTCGCGAGATTATTGATCATCTCGGAGGAAATTGTGTCCGACACCTAGGTCTCTCGGCGGATGAAACTCTTGCCAAGGTTCGTGAATCTTTGGGGGAATATCAGAAAAGCGAAAATCTGTATGTGTGCGGGCCGGGCCCACTGTTAGAAGCAACGCGAAGAATAGCGTCCGAAATTGGATGGCCGGACGAATCGATTCACTTCGAGTATTTCAAGAACACAAAGATCATAAGCCATGAGTCCAGTTTCGAAATTGAGCTTGCCCGATCGGCACTCACTCTTAGTGTGCCTGCCGGAAAAACTATTCTCCAAGTTCTACGGGACAACGGAATCGTAATTCCGTCATCTTGCGAACAAGGCGCGTGCGGCACCTGCATTGTTAAGGTTCTCGACGGTCAACCAGAACACCAGGACGTCTATCTAAGTGATTCCGAAAAAAAGCGTGGGGACAGAATACTTACGTGTGTCTCGCGCGCCCTGTCGAACCGAATCACGCTAGATGTGTAGGTAAAGCAGCGATGATTAAACTCTACGATTTTGAGCTTTCGGTAAACTGCTACAAGTGTCGATTGTTGATGTCGTTCCTCAATGTTGACTTTGAAAGAATTCCAGTTGACTTCTATCCCGGTTTCGAACACAAATCGGAAGAGTTTAAGGAGATCAATCCGCTCAATCACATACCCGTTCTTGACGATGATGGATATGTCATTCGAGATGCACATGCAATTCTCGTGTATCTAGCAGTTAAATATGATCAATCAAGGAATTGGTACCCAATTGGGAACCCCGAACTATTGGGGGAAACTGCCAGCTGGATGCTATTTGCCGAAGGAACCACGAATACCGCTTCAGCCGCTCGACTGCACGTGAATCTTGGTTACGACTTCGACCTCGAGCTAGTTCAAGCCGGTGCACACAAACTGTTTCGATTCCTCGATGAACATATCTGGTTTCGGAATCGAAACGGCCGGAAATGGGTTTGTGATTCGGATCATCCAACGATCGCCGACATCGCGTTATTTCCCGATGTCATGCTTGCTGAAGAGGGCGGAATTTCCCTCATCGACTATCCGGCACTGCGCCTTTGGGCTGAACGGGTAAAACGCCTGCCCGGATTCGTCGTCATGGGAGGTATTTTTCTCTCCTCAAGTGACCGCATCGACTAGCACCGCTCGCGTGTTATTGTCGGTTCACGCCATCGGGGCGCGGAGTGTCAGTTCAATATATGCATTATGCATAGGGGAGAATGTGTACATGAGAAACAAATATGTAAAGGGTTTCGCCCTTGCAGTAGCGGCAATCACAGGACTCGCAGCTTGTGGCGGAGATAGCGATAGCGCA
This sequence comes from uncultured Acidimicrobium sp., assembly GCA_964351545.1. GTDB lineage: Bacteria > Actinomycetota > Acidimicrobiia > Acidimicrobiales > Ilumatobacteraceae > UBA3006. The sequence continues at coordinate 7,714 of CAYGOJ010000020.1, read as the reverse complement.
TCAACAGTACCGGCGACCGACATACAGGTGGCAGTTGTGTACATCGGTACACCTGGTGATGCTGGCTGGACGTATCAGCACGACCAAGGAATTGCGGAGCTCGAAGCCGCGCTTGGGATTACCGTGACCCGCCTGGAAAATATCCCAGAAGGCGCCGTTGCCACCGCAACTTTTGACAAGTTGGCTCGAGATGGCTACGACATTATTTTTGGGACTTCGTTTGGTTACATGGATCCGATGCTGGAAACGGCCGGCAAGTATCCAGATGTGTGCTTTCAGCACAATTCTGGCTATAAGACGGCGGCAAACATGGGTACCTACTTTGGTGCGGGATATGAAGGTTTCTACCTAAGTGGAATCGCCGCTGGTGCGGCGTCTGCGTCGGGCAAGATTGGAATGGTTGCTGCCTTTCCAATACCTGAAGTCATTAGCAGTGTGAACGCATACACACTTGGCGCACGATCGGTAAATCCGAATGCAACCGTGCAAGTTACATGGACATCAACCTGGTATGACCCGGCCAAAGAAAAGTTGGCGGCACAATCGCTGCTACAGCTCGGTGTCGATGTTGTTGGAATGTACCAAGACTCCACCGCAACCGGTGAGGCGGCAAAAGAAGCCGGCGCGAAGTGGACTGGCAATGACTCCGACACAAAGGCCGGCGATTTTCCAGACACCTGGCTCACTTCTCAGGTCTGGGAATGGGGCAACTATTACATCACGGCAACACAGTCGATCATCGACGGTACCTGTTTGACCGATCCATTTTACGGAAACATGGCTGATGGCACCGTCAGGCTCGGGGTCTTTGGTTCGTCGGTGAGCGAGGAAACCAGGGCGTTGATCGCTGAAAAACAAGCGGCCATCATCGATGGTTCATTCGAGCCTTTCACCGGTCCAATTAACGACAACACAGGTAAGGAACAAGTTGCGTCAGGCGCGAGTGCTTCACACCCGGACATCCTCGGGATGATGTACCTCGTCGACGGCGTGATCGGTGAAATTCCGGCTGGTTGATCCGACATGACGAATGCCTCCTTTGAGGCAGCGAAAGGGTCGCGCCGCGAAAGCGGTGCGACCCTTTTCGCTCTCTCCGCACGCCAAGTAACCAAGCGTTTTCCGGGTGTTCTTGCCAACGACCAGGTTGATTTTGATCTCGCCGTAGGCGAAGTTCATACGCTACTTGGTGAGAATGGGGCCGGTAAAAGCACATTGGCGTCAGTTTTGTGTGGGCTCTATAAACCAGATGACGGAGTCGTGCTCCGCAATGGCACACAAGTTCGCCTGACGAGTCCGCGACACGGATTACAAAATGGAATTGCCATGGTGCATCAACACTTCCGACTTGTTGATCGCTTCAGTGTGGCAGAAAATGTGGTTCTAGGACATCGGAGTCTGCCATTTTTATTGCGCACAACCGAGCTGGAGTCGCAGGTTGCCGAGGTGGCCGAAAAATTTGGATTGCCGGTCGATCCGCGCGCGACAGTTGGTGAATTGTCGGCTGGACAGCGACAGCGAGTCGAAATCATCAAGGCGCTTTATCAGGGTGCGGAGATTCTCATATTGGACGAGCCGACAGCACTTCTTGCCCCTCCAGAGGTTGAAAAATTATTCTCAACAGTGCGAGCGATGACGGCGGTCGGGAAGTCAGTCGTTTTTGTCAGCCACAAACTCGGTGAGGTAGTGGATATATCGGATCGCATCACCGTCATGCGCGATGGCCGAGTAACTGGATCTGTGTTCCGTGGCGAGGCCGACACTCGACAACTTGCCGAACTAATGATTGGGCGAGAGATTGATTTGAATCGACGCGTGTCAAGCAAGGCAAGGGGATCAACTTTGCTATCGCTTGACAATGTGACATTGCGACGATATGGCGTTGAAATTGTTAGAAATATCACATTCGATGTCTGTGCTGGAGAAATTGTTGGTGTAGCCGGAGTCTCGGGTAATGGTCAGCGCGAATTGGCCGAATTAGTGACCGGCCTCGAGGTGCCGTCATCGGGATCAATAGCTATCGGGACAACACCAATAAATGGCATTGGTGCGCGCCGTGTACGTGCCGCGGGTTTGGCATATGTTCCAGAAGATCGGCTGGGAACCGGTCTGGCGCCGTCGCTATCCATCGTTGACAATCTCCTACTTACCCGGGCACGAGGTTATTTCGTCAATCGACGCAGTGCAGAAGTCGAAGCCGAGGAGTTGATTAAGAAATTGGAGATCAAGACCCCAAGTGCGCGCACACCGACGCGCAAACTCTCGGGTGGCAATGCTCAGAAAGTATTGCTTGCCCGCGAGATCTTCTCCGTAGGCGATAAGTCTCGGGTGATCGTCGTTTGTTCGCCAACGCGGGGATTGGATATTGGTGCAGTCGAGACTGTACATAAATTGCTCGATGAGGCTCGCTCCGCCGACAAGGCGGTACTACTAATCAGCGAAGATCTAGATGAAGTGTTGACCTTTGCGGATCGAATTTTCGTACTTTATCGTGGTTCGGTTGTCCACGAAGCGAGTGGTAAAGATATCGACATTGAAGAAGTTGGCCTCGCCATGGCCGGGCTTGCATGATCATTGGACGCACACGAATCGAACTAGAGCCACGGCTTACGTCGGCGCGCTGGCTAGCGCTCGCCGTGCCCGTCGCTTCTGTTTTCTTGGCGCTGAGTGTGGGAGGGGTTTTTCTACTGCTAACCGGACATTCACCGCTTAGTACATATGCCGAGTTATTGAATAATGGTTACACCACCTTCTATGGAATCACCGATACTCTCGGATTGGCCACGCCACTAATCTGCACCGGTCTTGCCGCGGCGTTTGCGTTTCGCATGAACCTGTTCAACATTGGTGGAGAGGGCCAGATGTACTTGGGGATGATCGGCGGCGCATGGGCAGGGATTGCCCTGGCTGATCATCTCCCCAAAGTCGTTGCCGTTCCTGTCGTGCTTGCGATTGGTGCTCTTACCGGAGGATTGTGGATTCTGGTGCCTGCGGTATTGCGGGCCAAATTGGGTACGAGTGAAATCGTCAGCACCTTGCTGCTCAATTACGTTGCCCTGAATCTTGTTTACTATTTCATCTTCGGTAGTCGTGGTTTCTTCCGCGATCCATCGACGTCGTTTCCACAGGGGCGGGCCGTGTCGGCCAATGCCAGACTTGGAAATTTCGGTTCCACTAATTCATATCCGACCCTGATCATCGCGATCTCGTTGGCAGTTGCGTTGTGGTTGTTCATTCGCCATTCCAATTACGGGTATGAAACTTCCGTATATGCCGATTCACCTAACACGGCACGATATGCGGGTATGAACGCCACTCGATTAACACTGTCAGTGCTTCTCGTTTCTGGTGCTCTCGCGGGATTGGGTGGAGCCATGTATGTGGTCGGTCCAGCCGGGAAAGTAGATCCTGGACTGTTGCAAATCAATTTGGGTTACGCCGGAATCGTGGTGGCCTCTCTTGCCCGCTACAACTTTGTTGCGGTTGTGATCACCGCCGTGTTGTTTGCTGGTTTGCGCGTTGGTGGTGCCGCACTTCAAATCTCAAGTAATCCGGTTCCAATTTCTATCGCGGTAGTTTTGCAAGGTTCGGTATTGCTGTTCGCTCTCGGGGGAGAGATTTTTCGTCGTAACCGTGTCTCCATTCGGCGAATACATCCCGTGGTGCTTTCATCCAAGGCTGGCGCATGAATTCGAATGTCTGGGTGCTTACCTTTGCGGACGGGATCAGCATTGCGACGACCCTCATACTTGCCTCACTCGGCGCCATCATCACCGAGCGCTCCGGTGTTATCAATCTGGGAATTGAAGGCATGTTGTTAATGGGCGCCGTCACCGCATTTCTCGTTGGGGATGGTACGAATAATATTTGGTTGGCATTGTTTTTCGCCATCCTCGTAGGGATGGCCATGGCCACGGCGCATGCTGTTCTGACGATCACTTTGCGTTCAAATCAAATAGTCTCCGGGCTGGCCATAGTGATTTTTGGTACAGGACTGTCTCAATTCTTAGGAAAGTCAGTGGAAGGAAAGCCGCGGCCGGTTCGAATCGAAGCGATTGGTTTCGGCTGGCTGTCGGATATCCCATTTATCGGCCCAGTTATATTCGGCCATGATCTCATCACGTATCTGACTTGGTTTGGTGCACTTATTGCTTCGTTGTATCTCTTTCGAACTCGACCTGGTCTAGTTCTGCGAGCAACTGGCGACTCACCGGCAACGGTCGATGCCCAGGGCGTGTCGGTCGCGCTCGTCCGTTACGCCCACACCATTGTCGGTGGCGCACTGGTCGGACTAGCCGGTGGATGGTTGATGCTCGCCCGCGGCACGGCGTGGAGCCAAGCGGCCACGACCAACGGTATTGGATGGATCGCTCTCGCCCTCGTGGTGTTTGCCGCCTGGCGTCCGCTACGCGCGATCTTCGGAGCAGTACTCTTCGGCTTCACACTTCAGGTGCCATACACCCTGCAGGGCCAACAGATCCGTGTCTTTCCACCAGAGATATTGCAGATGCTGCCGTATCTGGCCACCCTTGCTGTGCTCGTTGTGCTCTCGACGTCTCGCGCCCGACGACTTCTAGGTGCGCCGAAAATGCTGGGGCAGCCTTTCGTCCGTGACGAACGTTAGCCAGTGATATCTTCCCGCTCGTCAAACGAAGAAATTCTTGCCGTTTTACATCGTGCCGCCGACGCAGTTTCAGCGGTTTTGATTACGAATCAGGATTGGTCGCTGTCGGAAGCGCGACCAACCCAGTATTCGATCGATGTTCGTACGGATGATGTGGCGTTGGCAGTTCTGCGTAGCGAAGGCATGGCAGTGCTCTCGGAGGAGAGTGAGCGTACCGGTGATTTTGGCGAACAGGACGTATTGGTGGTGATTGATCCGCTCGATGGTTCGACCAATGCAAGCCGTGGTATCCCTTGGTACGCAACCGCCCTGTGTGCACTTGACCACGACGGACTACGGGCATCCCTGGTCGTCAACCAGGCGAGTCGGAGCGATCGCTACTGGGCCACTCGCGGAGGAGGGGCATTCCATAACGGAGTACGCATCGCGCATTCGGGTTGTACCGATATTGGCGATGCCGTCATAGGGATTTCCGGATTACCGAAGCACCCGCCCAAGTGGTCACAGTTTCGCGCCCATGGAGCAGCGGCACTCGATATCTGTTTGGTGGCAGAGGGCGCTCTCGACGGATGGATTGACTTCAACAGTCACGGAGTTTGGGATTACCTCGCCAGTCTGCTTATCTGCGAGGAAGCAGGCGTTGCCATCGCAGAGCACAATAATTATGAACTCCTTGTTACAGACCACAGTGAGCGGCGAACTCCGCTTGTCGCAGCGACTTCCCAACTTCTCGGCGTGTTGCGAGAAGCGCGCAAAGACCACGACCAATAGATTCTGTTCTGTACTCTGAGGCATGGCCAGTTCGCCCTACAATCCGGCAAATTTTCTCGAACGTTTCGTCGCGGTTCAAGCGCGTGCCGCGGCGCTTATTGTTGGTGCCGCGATTCTGGGCGTGCTTGGCGCCAGCGTTGGCGAAATACACATCGAAAACGATCTAAGTCACCTAATTTCCGAAATTGCAATCGGTGGGTTCTTCCTGTTGGTTGGTCTTGAATTGCGTCGCGAAGTGGCCAACGGAACTCTTTCCGGAATCACACTCCGAATTTCGCTAATTGCCGCAATCGGCGGCATGGCTGGACCCGCACTGATCTATCTTGCTTTTGCACCAGATGCCGCACGCGATGGTTGGGTGGCGGTGGTGGCCACCGATATTGCGCTGGCCACCGCAATCGCCGGCCTAGGTGCTTTCCGGCACTCGATGCGCACGATCCTTCTGACCATTGCGGTATTGGATGATATTGGTGGCATTGCGGCGTTGGCGACGACCGGGGACAGTCCGAAAATCTTGTACGCGCTTGCAGTAGTGGCGGTGGTACTTGCGTTCGCATGGTCGATACGCAAATTTAACTTCGGAGTCCTCTACACAATTGCAGCGTGTGCCATCGCTGTATATCTCATGTTGCGAGCCGGTCTCCATCCATCTCTCGGTGCATTTGCCATCGGCATGGTGGTGCCCCATTTTGATCCGGACAATCTCTCTGTGGCCGAACGCGTCGAGGAGCGTCTGCATCCATGGATTGCCGCCTTGCTGTTGCCAATGTTTGTCTTCCTCCACACACTCGTACCTGTGACACTCCCAGCTGGGGCGCCCGCGTCCCTGATCGTCCTCACCGCGATAGCTGTGCTCGTAGGTAAGACCATTGGTATCGGCGGAACTTTGTTTTTCGCTCGTCAGCGACTTGGAATTGACCCGTCCGAAGCGTTAGCAGTTGGTCTTGCATCGGCGGCAGCGCTCACCGTGGCGCTCATCGGCTTATCTGCAACATTGAAAGGTACCGAGTATGAGCAAGTGGCGAGCCTGGGCATTCTCGTTGCCACCGCTATCGCAGTTGTCCTCGGCGTCGCCGTTGGTCGTTTGCGTCGCGAGCCGTCCCGATAACATCAACTGTCCCTCGGGCGCTTAGCTCAGTTGGTTAGAGCATCTCTTTTACAAGGAGAGGGTCGGGGGTTCGAATCCCTCAGCGCCCACCGATGTGATGTCTCAGGTCATCGTGGACGGTGTGAACCCTCGGGAGTGTAGTTGTTTTCTCGGTTGAGTCCTTGGTAGCGCTTTGTTGGGTCGATGGTGAGGTGTCGGAGTAGTTCGCCTGTGAAGGTGATTACGCGGACGTCGCAGTTGGCGATGTAGAGGTGGATTTTTGTTCCTTTGTGTTGGCGGCCGATGAGGATGTGGCAGAGCAGTGTTCCGTGGCGCAGTGTGACGCGTCCTGAGCTGTCGACTTTGTCGGTGCGGACTCGAAAGTGTGTGGGTGCGGTGGTTGTGCCTGGTTTGGCGTGGTCGCGTTCGTTGAATGCTTGGTGTGGTGTTTTGTTTTGGCGTGCTCGGTGTGGTCGGTGTTGGTTGTAGCGGTGGATGATGGTGTCGAGTTGTTGTTGGAGTTCTTCGATGCTGTGTGCGGGTGGTTGTTGGTCTAATGCTTTTTTGAGGGTTTGGTGGAAGCGTTCAATTTTGCCGCAGGTTTGGGGGTGATAGGGGCGGGAATGTTTGTAGATGATGTTGTTGGTGGCCAGTTCTTGTTCGAATGCGCTACGTCCGTGGCGGTGTTTGGCGTTGAAGATTGCGCCGTTGTCGGTGAGCACCGAGGCGGGATATCCGTATGTGGTGAAGGCTTGGCGGAAGATGGTGATGACGTCTTGGGCTTTGACGGTGTTGAAGACTGTGGCGGCGATGATCATCCGGGAGTGGTCATCGATGATGTCAAGGATTTCGACATCGGTGCCATCGGCCAGGGTCCAATGGGTGGTGTCAGCTTGCCAGCATTCATTCGGTAGTGCTGCTTCGAACCGGATGTAGGAGGTGTGGGGACGTTTTTTAGGTTCGGGTGTGATGAACCCACGTCGGGTAAGTATCCGCCAGATGGTGGACACCGCTGGTCGGGCGATGTGTTGTTGTTGCAGATGCCAGGCAATAGTTGTGGGACCTGCGTCAAGGCCGTCTTCTAACAGTTCTTTGCGAATTCGCACGATGGCTGACTCGATGTCGACATCGGTACGTGTTGGTGAAGTTTTCGGTCGTTTCGATCGTGGTGCCAACGCGTCGTAACCGCCGCTGCGATAACGCATGACAAGGACCGCAACCCAACTTTTAGAGAC
>CAYGOJ010000019.1:0-21190 GCA_964351545.1 uncultured Acidimicrobium sp. | reverse complement strand
GCGCGAATTACGACGCTTTCGCCCTACCGACGCTGCAACAAGGCTGGCCCCACGACCACTGCTATTGATGCACGGCGATGACGATGAAATTGTTCCAACAGCGGATTCGCGAGTGCTGGCACAAGCACATGGATCCGCCGAGTTGCAGATCATCGGCGGTGCCGGTCACAGATTGCGCCATGACCCGCGGGCTATGGCGGTTTTACTTGGATGGCTTGATCGACAACGCACTAGCGCTGCGGTGTGACCGCCGACTTGCTGTGCCAATTCCAAGCGCTGGTAATGATGTCTCGCAAGTCGTGGGTTGACTTCCAACCGAGGTTGTGCTGAATGAGTGTCGGATCTGCATATCCCGATGCAGGATCACCTGGGCGACGACCAACAATTTGATAGGGAACGCGTCGGCCGCTCACGTTTTCAATCATTGCGATGACCTCCAAGACCGAGTGGCCAATTCCGGTGCCGACATTGCAGGTCAGAGTCGAGCCACCTTTTTCTAAATAGTCCAGCGCCTTGGTGTGGGCATCGGCGAGATCTTCGACGTGGATGTAGTCACGGATGCAAGTCCCATCGGGGGTGGGGTAGTCGGTGCCATACAGGAAAAAGCCGTCGCCGTGTCCGAGCATTGCCTTCATCACAAGTGGCACAAGATTTTGTGACATCGACCAGTTTTCGCCGTTGCTCGCATCGGCGCTGGCGCCAGCGGCGTTGAAGTATCGCAGGCTTACCGAGCGCAGTCCGATAGCGCTACACGAGGCAAGAAATTTTTCGACAACGACTTTCGTTTCGGCGTAAACACTTTCGGGGCGAAGTTCCGCATCTTCCGCTATTGGAACTGTCGCTGGGGTGCCGTAGACGCCTGCCGACGAGGAAAACACAAATCGATCGACGCCATTTGAAAGCAACGCGCGAACAAGGGCGATTGTGCCGGCCACATTGTTGATGTAGTAGCGAAGTGGTTGCTCCATCGACTCTCCGACGGCCTTGTAAGCGGCAAAGTGAATTACCTCGCTGATGTCATACTTGCGACATATTTTGTCAATAATCCGACCATCGGCCACGTCACCTTCGAATAGCGGAACATCGAAGATTCGAGACTTGTCTCCGAACTCAAGCGAGTCGAGGACAACGACATCACGATTTTGTTCGACGAGATGACGAACGGTGTGTGAACCGATGTATCCAGCACCGCCTGTGACGAGAACTGTCATCTATCCACCTCTACTTCAGCGGTCGATCTTGCTTGTCGACGTTGGCTACCTTCTGCTTTTTCTTGTATCCGCGCACCTCAAGGAGAGCCGCGGGTGAATTGATATCCGCCACCGACCTTGGTTGGCGATCACTGAAAGCGCCTGCCACCTTTTCCCAGCCCTTTGGTCGAACTCCGATGCGTTTTCCAAGCAAGGCCACAAAAATCTGCGACTTTTCTTCACCGAAGCCGGGTAGGTCGCGCAATCTCCGAAATAGCTCCTTTGCATCGTCGACACCAATCCAGATATTGTCGCCTTTTCCCTTATAAGTTGTGGCGATGACCGTGCACATTGAATGAATTCGTTTGGCCATCGCGTTTGGAAATCTGTGCACGGCGGGTTTTACGCGACACATCGCGACAAAGTCGTCCAAGTCCATGTTTGCGATTCGCTTAGCATCGATGTGTCCGAGTCGGTCGCGAATTGTATTGGGTCCTGTGAACGCCCATTGCATCGGTACCTGCTGGTCCAACAACATTCCGATCAGTAACGCCGTTCCGTCGTTGTTGAGCAGCGCGTCTGCAGCGGGGATCCCCGTGATGTAAAAATCTTTCTTGGCCGTGGCAGTCATATCTTCGGTTTCTCTTATGCGTTCAACGGATTAAGGGCATCCGGATTTACTCCGTAGTGGATAATCGCATCCTGGACCACTTCGTGCTTAATGGCACCTGCCTGGCTGAGTTCGTAGAGAACAGCGACGACAAGATGTGGCATGTCTACTTCGAAGTGTCGCCGCAGAGCCTCGCGAGTGTCACTTCGACCCATCCCGTCGGTGCCAAGGGGGGTGAAGGGTCGATGGGGTATGAACCTGGCGACTTGCTCTGGAACCATACGCATGAAGTCGGTAACCGCGACTATTGGCCCAGTTCCTCCGTCAAGTAGTCGTGTCACCAGTGTCTGTCGCGGTGACGCACCCGGATGCAACCGGTTCCATCGCTCAATTTCGAGTGCTTCTTCACGTAGCAATTTGTACGAAGTAGCCGACCAAAGATCAACACCAACGTCGTAGCGCTCAAGTAACTCAGTCGCGGCGATCTGGGCCGCCCCATGAGCCGATCCAGAAAACAATATTGTGGCGCGATGTTTACCACCTTCTGACTCTCGCCACTTGTAGAGCCCCTGCATGACCTCGGCTTCAATCGTGGACGAGGAACCCTGGGCAGGCATCGGGTAGTTCTCGTTATACAGCGTGAGGTAGAAGAAAATGTCCTCGGGTTTGTCGCCGTACATTCGGTTTATTCCCTGCCGGACAATCGTGGCCACTTCGTACGCAAACGACGGATCGTATGCCTGGCATGCCGGCACGGTACTGGCGAGTAGCAAACTGTGTCCGTCTTGGTGCTGAAGACCTTCGCCCATCAGAGTGGTACGACCGGCGGTGGCGCCAAGGAGAAATCCACGAGTGCGCGCATCGGCCGCTTGCCAAATGAGGTCGCCGACTCGCTGAAAACCGAACATTGAGTAGAAGGTATAGAACGGCACCATAGGCACCCCGCGCGTGGCGTAGCTAGTTCCGGCGGCGATGAAACTGGCCATACTTCCGGCCTCGGTTATACCCTCTTCAAGAATTTGACCGGAGGTGGACTCGGCATAGCTGAGCAAAAGCGCATGATCGACAGGCTCATACTTTTGACCCTGTGAGGCATAAATTTTAAGTTCACGAAACAATGAATCCATCCCGAAAGTGCGTGCCTCGTCCGGAATAATTGGCACTACGCGTTCGCCGAAGGCCTTGTCGCGAGCCAAGTTGCGCAGCAAACGAGTGAATCCCATCGTCGTGCTAACTGCCTGCTTACCGCTGCCCAAAGTGAATTCGCTAAATACTTCTGGGTTTGGCAGGTGTAAGGGTTTGCGGGCAAAAGTTGTTCGCTTGGGGATGCTTCCACCGAGAGCACGCCGTCGTTCCATCATGTACTGGTATTCGATGCTGTCAATGGGCGGTCGATAATAGGGTGGATTGTCGCCGCTTAGCGCGCTGTCGGGTATTTCATCTTCTAAATGCAAAGTGTTGCGTAACGCCAACAATTGGCTGTCGGTCATCTTCTTGATTTGGTGTGTGGCGTTGCGACCTTCGATTTCGTGACCGAGCGTCCATCCCTTGACGGTCTTGCACAATATTGCGGTCGGGCGACCCGATCCCGAGTTTTCCGTGGCTGCACGAAACGCGGCGTATAACTTGTGGTAGTCATGGCCACCGCGGGGTAGCACTCGGAGTTCGTCATCCGTCAGGTGCGAGACCAATTCGCGAAGGCGTGGATCCGGTCCGAAAAAATTCTCGCGAATGTAATTGCCGTCTTCGATTATGTAACGCTGAAACTCACCATCCAGAGTGGTATTCATTTTATTCAGTAGCGCCCCGGAGGTGTCGCGCGCCAGAAGCTCATCCCACTTTGAGCCCCAAATTACTTTGATCACATTCCAACCAGCGCCACGGAATACGGCTTCTAGTTCTTGAATTATTTTTCCGTTACCGCGCACCGGCCCGTCGAGTCGCTGCAGGTTGCAATTGACTACAAATGTGAGGTTGTCGAGTTGCTCTCGTGCGGCGAGTGAGATCGATCCAAGAGTTTCCGGCTCATCGCATTCGCCGTCGCCCAGAAATGCCCAGACACGACTCGCGGATGTGTCGTCAAGTTGACGATTTTGCAAGTAGCGATTAAATCGTGCATGGTAGAGAGCGGTGAGTGGTCCGAGACCCATTGAGACAGTCGGGAATTCCCAGAACTCGGGCATCAGCCGCGGGTGCGGATAACTGGAAAGGCCCCGTCCATCTCGGCCGATTTCTCGGCGAAAGTGATTGAGATCATCCTCGTCGAGGCGACGTTCGATGAAGGCACGCGCATAGATACCTGGCGCGGCGTGACCCTGAAAGTAAACATGGTCGCCGGGGGTTCCATTGTCCTTGCCGCGGAAGAAGTGATTGAATCCGACTTCGTACAGGGTTGCCGAAGAGGCAAATGTTGAGAGGTGCCCACCGATTCCCTCGGCGTCGGCGTTAGCTCGAACAACCATGACGGCTGCATTCCAGCGGATGTATGCCCTAATTCGACGCTCAATGTGATCGTCACCTGGAAACCAAGGTTCCTGCTCGTATGGAATGCTGTTTACATACGGGGTCGAGACAGTGGCCGGAAAACTTACTTGTGATTCTCTCGCTCGCTCTAGAAGTCGAGACAGCAAGTAGCGGGCGCGGGTCTTGCCTTGAGTATCTACAACTGCATCCAAGGAATCAAGCCACTCGCTGGTTTCGCCCGGGTCGATGTCCGGCAATTGATGCATTGAGCCATCAAAAATCATGTGTCCATTCTCGCAGATATAACCGCAAGTACCTACGCGCGGTGCTGCGATGAGCAAGTATCTAGGGCGTGATCGTGATCTATACCGACGGCGCTTGCTCCGGAAATCCCGGTCCAGGGGGTTGGGCGTGGGCAACGGCCCCTACCGGGGTGCCCTCGGAAACAGGCGGCGAATCTCACACCACGAATCAGCGGATGGAAGTTTCGGCTGTACTTTTCGCAATACGCGCCCATGATTCGGTGTCTAGTCCGATTGAGATCAGGTCTGACTCCACTTATGTTGTGCATTGCTTTCGTGATGAGTGGTGGAAGGGTTGGCAGATGAGAGGGTGGAAAAATTCACAACGCAAGCCTGTAGCCAACCGAGACCTATGGGAACCGCTGATTAACTTGGTCAACGCGCGAGGCGATGTGCAATTCACCTGGGTTAAGGCCCACAGCGGAGAGCCAATGAATGATTTGGTGGACGCCCTTGCCGTGGCGGCATCGCTAGGCTTCGCTTAAATTCTGCAATTTGGAATAGTGTTCGCTCCCATGGATATCAATGGCGCGAGTGCAATCGTCACAGGTGGGGCATCGGGAATTGGAGCGGCAGCGGCGCGACTGTTAGCCGAACGTGGTGCCAAAGTCGTCGTTGCCGACCTGCAGGAAGAAAAGGGTCAGCAACTAGCCAAGGAAATTGGTGGCGCGTTTTGCAAAGTTGACGTGACCAACACTCAAGACATTATTAACGCGGCCGAAATGGCCAAGTCGATTGGTCCGGTCCGAGTTCTTGTGAACTCCGCTGGCATTGGTTGGGCGCAACGGACCGTTGGCAGGGACGGCTCATACGACTCGGCCGCAAATCTGGATGCATTCAAAAAGGTAATTGCCATAAATTTAATTGGATCATTCGACTGCATTCGCATCATTGGAACGGCAATGTCGACGAGCGAGCCTCTTGCCAATGGCGAACGCGGAGCGATCGTAAACATTGCTTCAGTTGCGGCATTCGACGGTCAGATAGGTCAAGCTTCCTACTCGGCGTCCAAAGGTGGAGTTGTCGGAATGACGTTGCCAATTGCCCGCGATCTTGCCGCAATCGGTATTCGTGTGAACACCGTGGCGCCTGGTCTCATCGATACTCCTATATATGGAGAGGGTGACCGCAGCGAAGAGTTCAAGACAAACCTGCAAAAAGGAGTCTTGTTTCCGCAGCGCCTTGGCTTTCCGGAAGAACTCGCCTCGATGGTGCTCGAGTGCATTACAAATAGTTACATGAATGCCGAGACGATACGTGTCGACGGCGGCATTCGCATGCAGCCAAAGTGATGTTTTGAAAGCGGCGTGGCAATGACCCACGTTCCCCATCAACATCCATTTACTCCCTTTGACGAGTCACCGGTCGTCGACTTGACCGAATTCTCACCGATGCCGCCCGTCGACGATATTTTGCCGCATGCGATGTACGACGAGTTTCGTCATCGACTGGGCACCCGAGCCCTCGATCTGGCGCAGTGGCTTACTCCGGACGCCGAAACCGCACCGACTATCGAGATGAAGCGACGGCTGATCGAGCATCGCCGGAATGATGTCGTGGCTCTCTTTGACGGAGGCGAAGCGGCCGCCCAAGAGGCGGCCGAACTTGTTGCTCAGTGGACGGGCAATGCGCTCACAAGTTCTGGAATTAGTGCGCTCGTAGATGCGGCCCTAATGGTGGCAGATGACTTGACGGTACTTGAACCGCGAAGCACCAATGTCGGTGAGGAGCTGCTGTTTGTCGCCGGGGTGGTGTGCTCACCGAGTCGCTGGAAACTCTCCGACAAAATGGGAAAGAACATGATTCAGGTACACGCACCGGTATCGAAGTATGCCGAACATATTGGTGCCGCCGTAGATACGACCCTGCAGCGACTGACAGTGGATCGCCCTCTGTGGCGTTCCAATTGGACCCTCGAGGATCATCCGGCGCTTTTCCAACCCGTTGCGCCGACTGCTCCGCTGGAAGACGACGTATCCAAACTATGGATTCGAATTGAACGGGAGACTTTGCGTCGATTACCACGCACAGGTGGAGTTCTATTTACCATTCGCGGGTTTCAACAACCGCTTGGCGATTATGTCAATCGCGGTCCCGAACATGTTGAAGCACTGCGAGCCTTGATTGGACGACTTCCCGATGACTTGTCGCGATACAAATCGGTGCTCCCTTATCGTGAGCGAATTCTCCAGTGGTTGGCAAAGCGTTCGTAGTCAGGTTGTGTAGTCGGCATTGATCCGCACGTAACCAGCCGTGAGGTCGCAACCCCATACGGTTGCCGATGCGCTGCCGGTATGTAGCGACACGCCGATGCTCACTTCGGAGCCACTCATGTATGTGCTCAGTGTTATTAGTTCGGCGTCACTGACCTGATGAGGGTAGACCTCCTGAGAGCCAAACCGAATCACAACCGAGTGCTGATTGATGTCGGTGTATTGACTGCATTTGCCGATTGCCATCGCCACTCGCCCCCAATTGGGGTCTGCACCGTGCACGGCGGTTTTGACCAACGGCGAATTGACGATCGACTTGGCAATGGTCTTTGCCTGCTCAAAATCGCGAGCCAAATCGACACACACCTCGATGAGTTTTTCAGCACCCTCGCCGTCTCGGGCTACTTGCTTTGTAAGCGAAAGGGCCACTTCATGGAGTGCTCGTTCGAATGACTCAAGATCTACAACTCCGCACAACCCACTGGCAAGGATGACCGCAGTGTCGCTAGTGGAAGTGTCGGTATCCACGGACACACAATTGAATGTACGGTCCATGACTCGACGGAAAATTTTATCCAAATCGGCTGACGAGACGTCGGCATCGGTAAATATCAGAGTGATTAGCGTTGCCATATTTGGTTCGATCATTCCGACACCCTTGGCCACTCCAACTACGCGAGCTTGGGAGCCGATAACCCTGGAGTGGGCAACTTTCGGCACGGTATCCGTGGTCATGATTCCCCTGGCCACTTCATCGGCCGATGTTCCCTTTGGTGCTGCTGGCAGGGCATTGAGACCGGATCGGATTTTGTCCATCGGATATTGACGGCCAATGACCCCGGTTGATGCAATGAGCACATCGCTGACCCGACACGACAAAGCATGGGCGACACCGGCGACCAATTCGCGAGCGTTTTCCATACCATCTTCACCCGTGGCAACGTTGGCGTTTTTGGAGATCACGATCACCGCGCGCGCCAGGTGATCGACCAAATTTTCGCGACTGACGGTCACGCTTGGTCCCGCAAAGCGACTTTGGGTAAATACTCCCGCCGCGGCACACACCGAGTCGGCAATTACCACCGTGAAATCGGGAGTGGAGTCCTTGATGCCAACATTTGTGACATGTTCGTGAAAACCTTGAGGTAAATCAACGCTCATTGCGGCAATGAAAAGTGTTTTTCCAAGTTCTCGAGAGTCTTGCGCATGGCCTTTTCGTTCTTTGGTATCGCTCCGATCACCTTTAGCATGAGTTTCGACCGGGCGGATGCGTAGTCAAACTGTTCGGTGACTTTTGTACCTCCCTCGACCGGTTCAAGGATGTAACGCCAAATGTGCCCGCCGTAATGGCGCCAGGCAATTTGTTTTCCTTCGACGAACTCAATAACCGTGTTGGTGATCTTGTAGGAGACACCAAGTTTCATGTCCATTCCAAATTTTGCGCCAAGACTAAGTCGGCTAGGCGCAGAGTCTTGAGTCTTGCGCACGTTGCCCGAACCATCAATGACAGGATGTTGGCGTGGGTCCGCGATCAAATTAAATATCGCCTCGGGCGTGGCGTGAACAATTTGGTCGACACTGACGATCTCGGTTTTGGTCATTGCATCAATCTAGAGCGACCGTCAGGTCAGCGATCACTTGTTGAGCAGCGACCGCAGCGCCTCTTCAAGGCGTTGGTGAGTGAATTTGAAACCATTGGTTGTGAGGACTGACGGAAATACCCTTTGTCCGCTGAGCAAAAGTGACTCGGCGAGCTCACTTCCCAGCAGCAGCTTGGGGAAAAGCGAGGGGACTGGAATCAGGGCCGGGCGATGTAACACCCTGGCGAGAGTCGAGGTGAACTCGGAATTGGTGACGGGGTTCGGGGCCGTGAGATTTGCCGCGCCAGTCACCGGCGCCGTGAGCAAGAACTCAATTGCGCGTATTTCGTCTTCAAGAGTGATCCAACTTTGCCATTGTTTACCGCTGCCAAATCTTCCGCCGAGCCCAAATTTGAAGAGCGGAAGTTGTTTCTTGAGGGCGCCGCCTTTGGGGGTAAGGACTATTCCGGTACGCAAGAACACGGTCCGAATTCCCGCATTTGTTGCAGCCGTTGCCGCTGACTCCCATCGCTGGCAAACATCGGCAAGAAATGAAGCACCCGGCAAACTCGTCTCATCCACCTGTACATCGTCGCGCGCTCCATAAATACCGATTGCCGATCCCGAAAGTAGTACCGATGGTTTGCGAGTCAAGGAGGCAAGAGTCTTGGCCAGCAAGTCGGTGGATTTGGTACGACTCTCTAGGATTTCCCTTTTATACGTATCCGTCCAGCGCTTGTCGGCAATGCCTGCACCCGAAAGATGAATGACCGCGTCAATGCCTTCGATGCTGGCGGGATTCAGTTCACCAAGTGCTGGGTTCCAGGAAACCTCGTTTGGTCCGGCTGCGCGACGCACAAGTCGAGTTATCTGATGTCCTGTAAGTGCAAGGTGCGCGCTGAGTTGCGTGCCGATTAGTCCACGCGCTCCCGATATGAGGATGTGCATGAAGTCGAGGTTGCGTGGACTACGGAATAACGATTGGGACGGAGGTCACGACCGTATTTGGTCTGTACAACAGTCGGGCTTTGATGGCGAGGGCAGACTGATTGTGTAGCCATTGCGAACGAATGCTCGTCACAAATTCGGGAATCACGACGGTGATTAGATCGTCGCTGTCCTCGTCGTCAAGTTCGTTGATTCTTCTCAATATGGGTTCGGTGAGATCGCGGAACTCGGAAGTTACCATGTCAAGTTCAATGTCAAGGCGGTATTCAGCCCACTGTTGCGATAGCTTCACACCGTCTTCAGGTGTTTGAATCACCGAAAGCGCGATAAGTCGATCGGGGCGCAGGCTCTGTGCGTACTTGAGTGCCTCTAATACACCTTGGTTCACCGATTCGACGAGCACAACTACGAAGTGGGTGTGAAATGGTGCCACGTAACTCGAATCAACCTTTAGGAAAGACCGGATCCGTTTGTAGTGGCGATTGATTGAAGTGAAACACAATACGAGCGTGGGTATTACCACTGCGGGAATCCATGCGCCATCGGTAAATTTGACCACGATGACAATTCCGGCGACGAAGGCGGTGGTGACCGCACCAAGCAGCGAAAAGAAAGCTCGGACCGCCCAACCCGGTTCCTTAAGTTTGCGGTGGCGGACAAACATTCCAGATTGGCTCAAAGTGAATCCCGTAAACACTCCAACTGCGTACAGCGGAATCAAAGCGTTCACCAGTCCTCCAAAGGAAAACACGAGCAGCGATGCCATGAATCCAAGAAAGATCACACCGTTTGAGAACACCAACCGATCGCCACGGTTCATGAACTGGCGGGGGAGAAATCGATCTCGTGCGATAATTGACGAGAGTCGTGGAAAATCGGCGTAGGCGGTGTTGGCCGCCAAGATCAGAATCCCAAACGTGGCGAACTGAGTGACGTAAAAGAAGATGTTTCGACCGCCGTACACTTGCTCGGCCATCTGAGCAAGGACAGTATCTTTGACCAGGCCTTCTTCATCCTTGAGCGGCTGTAAGTGTTGGGCCAAAACACTCAGGCCAAAGAAGCTGCTGCCGAGAATGACGGCCATCCAGACGAGTGTCGTTGCCGCATTGCGAGGTTCAGGTTTTTTGAAAGCGGGCACACCGTCTGCCACAGCCTCGATTCCTGTGAGCGCAACAGCGCCCGATGAAAACGCCTTGAGAAAGAAAAATAGCGTGACTGAATTATTGCCGCCAAGAAGTTCTACGGCGACTTCGCTGTCGTGCGCGATTGGTTCGAGATCTCCTAAAAATACGCGGAATAGTCCGACACCGATGAGTGCAAAAAGAGAAACGATATATAGATACGTCGGTGGTGCAAAGAGTGTGCCGGATTCTTTGAGACCACGGAGATTGGCAATCGTCAAGACGATGATAAATCCAATACATAGTTCGACTCGATACGAAGCGAGCGAGTTGAATGCCGAAATAATTGCTGCCACTCCGGCGGCAACTGAGACGGCGACCGTAAGGATGTAGTCGACGAGCATCGCTCCACCCGCCACTAGCGATGGATATACCCCAAGATTCTCGCGCGACACGATATACGAGCCACCACCATTTGGATAGGCATAAATTGTTTGGCGATAGCTGCTAACTACGATGGCCAGCAGCAGAACCACAAGCAACGAAATTGGTACGAGTCTGCTGTAAGCGGCGACTCCCACACCCGCTAACGACAAAAAGACAATGAGGATTTCCTCTGACGCATATGCAGTAGATGAGATTGCGTCGCTAGCAAAAACGGGGAGTGCGACCTTCTTTGACAGTCGATGATGCGCGTCATCCGATGTGGCAATCGGTTGGCCGATGAAGAATCGTTTCAGGGGGTTTGTCGACTGAGCCATGCGGTAAGTAAGCCTCGCACACAAGAGCCTCAAACGGCGAACACTTCGCCTACGCTTGGAACCTGCGATCGTAGGATCGCCTCTTGTGAAACTGCAAGACCAGGTTCGATTAAGGGAGTTTGAAGTGCACGTAGTGATAGTCGGGTGTGGACGTGTTGGCTCGTCGCTGGCGCGTGAATTAGTTGGATTAGGTCACACGGTGGCAGTCATCGATCGCAAACCGGATGCCTTTATTCGGCTTGGCGAAGATTTCAAGGGTCTGAAAATTACGGGAATCGGCTTCGACAACGACACCTTGATTTCGGCCGGTATTGAGCGCGCCGATGCGCTTGCCGCCGTCACGAATGGCGACAACTCAAATATTTTGGTGGCCCGCGTAGCTCGCGAAAAATTTAGTATCGAGCGTGTAGTGGCTCGAATTTACGACCCGAAGCGTGCGGCAATATACGAAAGAGTTGGAATTGCCACGGTCGCAACTGTGAAGTGGACGTCGGAACGAATATTGCGCAGGATACTTCCAGATGCACCGGCCGTTGAGTGGACAGATCCGAGTGCCAACGTGATTGTCGTCGAACGCGATATGCCGGCCGCATTGGTCGGCAAGCGACTGCTATCGATCGACATCGACTTTGCCCGAGTTGTTGCTTTGCGTCGATTGGGGGCCGGACTAATTCCCAATTCCGACACGATTGTGCAACAAGGAGATGTCGCCTATGTTTCCGTCGAGCTCAGCAGACTTGCAGAGTTCGACGCGCAACTTAGGGCCGGAAACATTGTTGGAAAGGGTCGCTGAACATGAGGGTAGTCATTGCAGGTGGTGGAAGCGTTGGTCGATTCACGGCGGAACAACTAGGTGCGGCGGGTCACGACATCACCATCGTTGAAAATGATCGGGTGGTGACTCGAGAATACGGCTCGAATGCCAATGCCGCCGGAATTCGATGGTTATTTGGTGATGCGTGTGATGTCTCGGTACTCTCGGACGCCGGTGTTCTGGAAACCGATGTAGTTGCCGCAGTAACGGGAGACGACGAAGACAATTTGGTGGTATCACTTCTTGCCAAACAGGAGTTTGGTGTTCCGCGGATCATCGCTCGCGTGAACAACCCAAAAAATTATTGGATGTTCAACGAAATGTGGGGCGTGGATGTATCGGTCTCAACTCCCCATCTCATAACGAGTCTCGTCCAGGAAGCCGTTGACGTAGGAAGTCTGGTCAGGCTGATGCAGCTCAAAGGGGGCAAAGCAGAACTGATTGAAGTTACTCTTGCCCCAAATTCGCCGGCATTGGACAAAGCACTTGTCGATTTGTCATTTCCACGTAGTGCAACCGTCGTGGCTATTGTTCGAAACGAGCGAGTGATGGTGCCAAATCGGGATACGGTTTTGCGATCCGGCGATGAAGTCATGGCGCTAATCACCGAAGACGCCGAAGAGGCGGTCAAGCGTCTGCTCATCGGATAGTCCGCTTTCTAACTGTCGAAGTTCAACTGCCTGTCGCCGGCAAGAGCGTGTACGCCGGATTGAGAAAGACGTTGGTTCCGTGGTCGGAAAAGGCAACTCCTTCGACAATGAGGCTTTGCCCATGTTGAATCCCTGGAATATGTCGTCGGCCGCTAAAGATGACTGTTGCGTCACCGGTGCCATCATTTATTACGACTTCAATTGCCTGAATTCCTGAACGAGGTTTTATCCTCATGCGCTTGATTTCCCCGCCAATTTTCACCCTTGTGCGCGCGGCAATTGTTCCGATGTTCGCCAGGTTGAATTTTTGGAAGTGATCGATGAGTCGTTCGGCGTCTATTTCTCGGTTGTTGACGCGGAGGCGCTTGGCTAGATTTCGAATTCCCATTTAAGACTCGCTCAATTGTTGTAGTTCCTCTCGCAACGATACTTCGTCAAGTGCTCCGATGTGAGTTGTGGCATCGCCATTTTGTTTGATGAAGACCCAGGCGGGTTGATAAGGCACTCCAAACTGAAGAAAGATCTTGCCGTCACCGTCGTTGATGTTTTCGAAGGTGAGGCCATGTCTAGATACGAAGTCGGTCATCAACTCGGCACTGCCATTCCACGCCACGCCAAGTACGGTGACCCGGTTGAGATAGTTGCTCTGTGCGCTTTCGACCGAAGGCGCTTCAAAATTGCAAGTGACTCAACCGGGGGCCCAAAACCATAGGGCAACTGGATGTTGGGCCAACTGTTCGCTGAGGATGATCGAAGAGCCATCAAGTAGAGATGCCGCGAAGTCGATTGACAGACCCGGAGAAGCTGTGGTCACGGGGGCACTATCAATGACGGCACCACTTTCGATAGCGGCGCCACCGCATCCAGCAACTGCAATTGTGCAAGCTATTACAACGCCACGCACTGAAGTTCGCACGACTTGTAGATTACCCCCTTGAAAGTTCACTTGCCCACCTAGGCTCGACACCAAATGAGCACTCGTAAATTAATTCTTGCCGCATTGATTTGTGGATTGTTGATAGTTCTTGCTGGCGGAATCAAGTTGTATCAGACAGTTCGAGACGGAAACGAAGCTTCACTTCTAGCGATCGGAGATTCGGCCACGCTCGGTGACATGACTGTGCGTGTTGATGGCATTCGAATAACCAGCGATCGCACACTCGTCGATGTTGCTCTCATTGGTGTGGAAGACTCCAGTGCACTTGCCGGATGGAGATTGCTTGCCGGTGGCAAAATCAGCCAGCCGGTGTCCCTACCAATTGAGTACGGCACCGAATGCACATTGACGAAGAGCAAGATCGAGAGCACCTGCACTATCGCATTTCCTGTGTCACAGGGCACTCGCACGGTTGCTTATATTCGCGCCGGCGTCCAACGTCAGTGGGCGACTAACACTCAACCGTAAACCGCTACCGTGAGTGATGACTTTAACTGGAGGTGATGCGTACGCCCGAACAATTTGATCTTGTGGTAATCGGTGGCGGCCCCGGCGGGTATGCCGCAGCGTTTTACGGCGCTTCGGCGGGACTCAATGTCGCCATGGTTGAAAAGGACACTATTGGCGGCACGTGTCTGAACAGGGGCTGCATTCCGGCGAAAGCTTTTTTAGAAACCGCTGCCATGAATCGGCATGTTGCGCATGCCGGCGAGTTTGGTATCAATTCAAGCCCACCCGTTGTCGACTTCGCCAAGAGTCAGCAGCGCAAAGAACAGATTGTCGCAGGTTTGGTCAAGGGGCTGACCGGCCTGACAAGGTCGAGAAAAGTTACGTACATCGTCGGCGTTGGCTCATTAGGAGCTAGTCGAATTGTGACTGCCACACTCGCCGACGGATCTACTCGCGAATTGCAGGGTAAGCACGTTGTTCTGGCAACCGGATCTGTGCCACGAACAATTCCGGGATTTGCGATCGGCGGACCGATCATGACTTCTGACGAAGTATTAATGCTCGACTACGTACCTTCGCGCATCGCTGTGATTGGTGGGGGAGCAATCGGTTGCGAATTCGCATCGACCTTCGCCGACCTTGGATCAGTTGTGACAATTTTGGAAGGGTTGCCAAAGATTTTGCCCGGACTGGACCCAGATGTCGCCAATGTCGTCGTCAAGGTATTCAAGAAAAAAAATATCGAGATTCGTACCGGAGTTCTTGTGACCGGACATGAACCTCACCCAAACGGTGGCACGACCGTCTACTTTGGCGATGCCGAACACATTGAAGTTGACATTGTGGTGATCTCGGTCGGCCGAAAGCCATTCGCCGATCAACTTGGACTATCCGGAACGGCGGTCAAGGTAACCGATAAGGGATTTGTTGACGTCGATGGATATTGTCTCACCAGTGAGTCGGGGGTGTATGCCGTCGGAGACCTTATTAATACGCCGCAACTTGCTCATGTGGCATATGCCGAGGCAATTGTTGCCGTGAAGCACATGCTCAATGAAACGGTTTATCCCGTTATGTACGATCGGGTGCCGTGGGCGATTTATTGTCATCCTGAGGTGGCATGGGCCGGGCCGTCGGAAGAACAGGCACGTCAAGCCGGCATCGATGTCGTAGTCGCCAAGCACCAGTATCGCGCCAACAGCCGTGCGCTAATTCTCGGCGAAACAGACGGGCTCGTGAAAATTATCGCCAAGAAAAGACCCGATGGGAGGGCCGGACAGGTCATTGGCGTACACATGGTCGGACCATGGGTAACAGAGCAGTTATCCGGGGTCTACCTAGCAGTGAACTGGGAAGCCACCGTAGAGGAAATTGCCGAGTTCATTCAACCCCACCCAAGCCTGACCGAGCTGTTCGGGGAGACCGCGTTGTCTATGACTGGTCGGAGCATCAACGCATGAGTTGGAAGTTCGTAGACTGCAACATTGGAGTTAGTACCAAACATGGCTGACATTACCCTTCCACAACTCGGCGAAACCGTC
Source organism: uncultured Acidimicrobium sp. (assembly GCA_964351545.1). Taxonomy (GTDB): domain Bacteria; phylum Actinomycetota; class Acidimicrobiia; order Acidimicrobiales; family Ilumatobacteraceae; genus UBA3006. Next base: position 5,610 of record CAYGOJ010000019.1, on the reverse strand, counting down.
ACAGAAGGCACGATCACGCGCTGGTTTAAGAAAGTCGGAGAGACGATCGCCGCCGACGAATCACTATTCGAGGTTTCGACCGACAAAGTAGACACCGAGGTGCCATCGCCGATTGCTGGCACTGTGACCGAGATTCGCGTCGCCGAAGGTGACACCGTACCCGTCGGCACAGTGATCGCAGTTGTCGGTGAAGCCGGTGCTGTTGCAGCCGCGCCTGCGCCTGTTGCTGCGCCTGTTGCTGCGCCTGCGCCTATTGCTGCGCCTGTGCCAGTTGCTGCGCCTGACCCAGTTGCTGCAGCCGCACCTGCGCCTGAACCGGTACCCGCCGTTGGTGGAAGTAACAAGTTGCTCTCGCCAGTCGTGCGACGACTTGTGACAGATCATGGCATCGATGTCAATGCAATCGTCGGCAGTGGCCCAGGCGGACGAATCACACGCGAGGATGTACTCGATCACATTGACCGCACTGGATCTGTGCCGGATGCAACACCTGTGCCGGTTGCAACACCTGTGCCGGTTGCAACACCTGTGCCTGTTGTCGCGCCTGCGCCTGTTGTCGCGCCTGCGCCTGTTGTCGCGCCTGCGCCAGCGGTTGCTATTCCTCTCCAGCCGATTGTTGCCGCGGCACCTCGACAGACCGCTTTAACAAGTGAACGGGAAAATGTCTCGGCGCTGTCCAAGATTCGCCGACTGACGGGTGCCCACATGATTGCTTCCAAAAGCACTAGCCCGCATGTCTTGAGCGTTGTCGAGGTGGATTACGCCAATGTCGACATCGTTCGAAATACCGTGAAGTCCGAGTGGAAGGCAAGTGAGGGATACAGTCTCACGTACCTTCCATTTATCTCACGCGCCGTCATCGATGCGCTGCGCGAATTCCCGAATCTCAATGCAAGCATTGATGGCGACAATCTCGTTGTGCACAACTATGTAGATCTTGGCATCGCAGTCGACCTTGACTATCAAGGCTTGCTTGTGCCAGTAGTGCGAAGCGCTGACACTAAACGTCTGCGGGCAATTGCGCGCGAAATTTATGACCTCTCCGAGCGTGCACGCTCTCGAAAATTGTTACCGGATGAAATCCAGGGCGGGACATTCACGCTTTCCAACAATGGTTCGGCTGGGTCCGTGCTGACCATGGCAATAATCAATCAGCCACAGGTTGCGATTATCTCTACCGACGCGATTGTTCGAAAGCCCGTGGCTATAAAACTCGCCGATGGCTCGGAGAGCATCACCATTCACCCCGTGGGAAACCTGGCCATGACATGGGATCACCGTGCGTTCGATGGCGCCTACGCGGCTCGTTTTCTGGCCCGCACCAAAGAAATCCTCGAGTCGCAGGATTGGTCGGCGGAGCTCTAGTCGGATGCCACTTTCGTCGCCATTGCATGTGCGATGGTTGGGTCGCGTTCCTTACCGCGAAGCTCTGGCATTGCAGTATGGAATTTTTGAACATGGCAAGCAACAGCACCTGCTACTGCTCGAGCACCCGCATGTGTTTACCTATGGATCGAGTACGGATCTTGAGAAAAATCTCAGGTGTATACCCGAACAAGTTGGTGCAGAACTAGTTCAAGTACAGCGTGGTGGGGATATCACATATCACGGACCTGGCCAACTTGTCGGGTATCCATTGCTGTCGCTCGACGCAAAGCATGGCGACAACGGACCAGCCGATACGCGGCTCTATATCCGAAGTATTGAGCAGCTCATCATTGATGTTCTTGCCGAGTGCGGAATCAACAATGCCGGTCGACTCGGCGAGTTTCCCGGAGTTTGGATCGATCCAGAAGGATCTTCGCCGCGCAAGATCTGTGCAATTGGAGTCCGCCTGGGACGGGGCTCGACCGACCGACGAACAATGCATGGCTTCGCACTCAATGTCACTACCGATCTCGACTACATGCGACGACATATTGTTCCGTGTGGCATCGAGCAATATGCGGTGACATCGCTTGCCGAAGAGGGAGTCATAATTGCGCTGGAGGAAGTCGTCGATGTCGTCGCGCGCCTGGCCGACAAACAGTGGGGTGCTGGGCACAGCGATAGGTACGACGTGGCGTGGCACCATCGCCCAGACGACCTTGCACCATTTTCGCGCGGTGTTGGCGCAGGTCAGCCGATTCGAATGTTGCGCAGACTTGAGCGGGCTGGCATTAGCAGCGGGCTGTCGGTTTCGACGCGAAAGCCCGAATGGCTTCGCCCACACGTGAATCACAACGAGGAAGTCATGCGTGTCAAGCGGACCATGCGCGACCTGCAATTGAGCACCGTATGTGAAGAGGCCGGATGTCCAAACCTTTCAGAGTGCTGGTCGGAGGGGACCGCAACTTTCATGGTGCTCGGAGAGCGCTGCACTCGGGCATGCGGGTTTTGTCTCATTGACACTCGCAAGCCACTTGCGCCGGACATGGACGAGCCGCGGCGTGTGGCAGAGGCAGTTCAACGAATGGATCTCAGATACGCCGTATTGACAATGGTCGCCAGGGATGATTTGCGCGATGGTGGAATGCAACATGTAGTCGATTGTGTGCGAGAGATTCGAACACTTTGTCCAGATACCCAAGTTGAGACACTGGTTTCTGACGTCAAGGGTTCCGAATCAATTGAGATTCTCATCGCCGAGCGGCCGGATGTTTTCAATCACAACATCGAAACCGTGGCCCGATTGCAACGAGCCGTTCGACCGTCGGCAGGCTATGCACGAAGTCTCTCGGTATTGGCTCGATCGAGGCGGGCCGGCCTGACAACAAAATCAGGAATGATCGTCGGCATGGGCGAGACAGTTGATGAGGTTGAAGCGACTCTGGTGGATTTGGCGAGTGTCGGTGTGCAGATCGTGACTATTGGCCAATATCTACGACCCACTTCGAATCATTTACCGGTGTCGCGATGGGTCGAACCTGCAGAGTTTGACCACTACCGCGAGTTCGGCACAGATTTGGGCATGAACCACGTGGAGTCGAGCCCTCTCACCCGATCTAGTTATCACGCCCGCCAGGCATTGGAGGTTGCACGAATATGAACACGTCGATCATGCGATCAATTAATCAGGTCATCGCCTCAAAACGATCCGTAGAGGGTGGAGGTTTTGTCGTCCGTCGACCGTTTCCAACTCCAGAAATCGAACACATTGATCCGTTCTTGCTGCTCGACGAGATGGGACCGGTTAACTACGAACCCGGAAAGGCGGTGGGCGCGCCGAGCCATCCGCATCGCGGATTCGAAACAGTCACATACTTAATTAGCGGCGCGATGGAGCATCAAGACACCACCGGTACTCGGGCGGTGATTCGATCAGGCGGTGTCCAATGGATGACTGCCGGTTCTGGGGTTGTGCACAGCGAATTACCCACCGACGAAATGATGAAACTGGGTGGGCTAATGCACGGATTTCAGTTGTGGGTGAATTTGCCGGCCAAACGGAAAATGGTGCCACCTCGTTATCAGGGATACGAGGCCGATGAACTTGCACAGGTTGCGCTGCCAAATGGCGGATTGATCAAGGTAGTTGCCGGCGAATTGCACGGCGTCGTTGGGCCAGTCGAGACAACCAGTCCAATGACTTATGCGCATGTCGTTCTCGAATCGGGTGATGTGGTCGAATGGACGCCCGAGGCAGGACACACCGCCCTTGTTCATGTATTCGACGGAAGCGCCACAGTGAATAATCGAGAAATCAATGAGGGCAACATGGTGGTGTTTGATCGCACTGCTGGCATGGTTCGCGTGTCGGCCGGTGCGTCGCGGTCGCAGGTCTTGCTGCTAGGTGGTCTGCCACTTGGTGAACCGGTGTCTCGATATGGGCCGTTTGTTATGAACACCCGACAAGAAATAGTTCAAGCAGTCGAGGATTATCAATCCGGACAACTTGTTAAATGAGCGCGTCAACGATTGCCACGACATCAGAATATTCGGATCGATTACGTCGCGTTCGGGCGACGATGGTCGAACGCGACATAGACGCGATATTGCTTTCGGTGGGTCACGACCTTCCATACCTCACCGGTTACTTTGCAATGCCACTTGAACGACTCACGATGCTGGTGATTTTGCAACGCGGCGAGGCAGTGATGGTGGTGCCTCGCCTCGAAGTTCCTCGTGTTGTACCGCAGCCGGGAGTGTTCACGATTCAGTCATGGGACGAAACTCAAGACCCGATTGCGATGGTCTCGAACATTCTTGGCACGGCTCGGCGTATCGCTATTGGTGATCAAATGTGGGCAAGATTTTTGGTTGAGTTAATGAAGCACACTGCTGGGGCCACATATGTTCGAGCGGTAGAAGTCGTCGGACCGCTGCGGATGACAAAGGATGTGGCTGAAATTGCGGCGTTGCAAGCGGCAGGTGCAGCCGCCGACAGGGTGGCAATGCAGCTTCACTCGGGGATGATCCCACTCATCGGCCGAACCGAGGCGCAAGTTTCCTCTGATATTTCGGCGCGTCTCATATTAGAGGGCCACGACGTGGTCAACTTTGCCATTGTCGCCGCCGGCGAAAATGCTGCAAGCCCTCATCATCACGCCGGACCAAGAGTCATCGCACGGGATGAAATAGTGCTCTGCGATTTTGGCGGAACTCTTAATGGCTATTGCAGCGATATCACTCGTTGCGTCTTTACCGGTACACCGACGCGCGAAATTGCCGACGCGTATGCCGTGCTAGTGGAGTCACAAGCCGCTGGAGTTATGGCCGGCGTTGTTGGCGTCGAGTGTCAAGATGTGGATCGTGCCTCGCGTGCGATTATCGATGCGGCCGGATTCGGCGATTATTTTGTGCATCGTACGGGGCATGGAATTGGAATGGAAGCCCATGAAGATCCGTACATGGTGAGCGGAAATCGTCTGAAGATTTCCGCAGGGTATGCCTTCAGCGTTGAACCTGGCATCTATGTCCCTGGTAAGTGGGGAATGCGTTTAGAAGACATCGTCGTGGCCACAGCTGACGGACCCGTGTCGATGAATCTGGTAGACCACTCTCTCGTATCAATCGACACTTAAGTTCTACCAACCTCTCCAATGATTCGACTTGATGCGGCAACCGTGTTGTTGCAGTGGTCCACCGGGGGATTGTTCTTTGGTTGGTATACCAACCGCAGCGGCGGCGTGGGCCCGGGATATGCCAAATTACTGCGACTCGTCTATGCCTCATTTGCAGTTATTGCAGTGGTCTGTGGTGTGCGCTATGGCATCGTGCTTATTCGCGAAATCGCTGCCGGTGCGCTGGCGCTTGCCGCCATTGCAACATATCGAAACACGACCCCGCGCCGAGATCTAATCGCACCCGTGATTGGTGCAATTGGATTGATCGCGGCCGGATTAGTTGCCGTGCGCGATGGTGGCAATTTCGATGCTGCGTTATCGCTTGCCCGCGTGCTCGTCGGTGCCGCATTTCTTGGTTCGGTGAGCGACGCAATGTTGCTTGGACACTGGTACTTGGTGCAACCGGGAATGCCGCGACGGCTGATCAATGAACTGATCGTCGCCGTGTTGTGGGTCTGGCCGGCAGAGATGATTGTGCTGTTGTTGCCGACTGGCATGGTGAGCGTGTTGAACGGAACCATCGACGATGGCTGGAATGGGGTTCTTGGTTGGTTTTGGTTGGCGT
>CAYGOJ010000018.1:0-21544 GCA_964351545.1 uncultured Acidimicrobium sp. | reverse complement strand
GGTTTTCTTTAACTTGATCGATAACGCGTATGATGCGATGATGCAAAGAAAGACCGAAAAGCAAGAGCCGCAGTATCAACCGACGCTGACGGTCCGTGTGGCGCAGGAGGATGGTTGGGTCGAGATCTTCCGCTCCAATGGCATCGTCTTCGGACATCTGAATTTCCCTTCAATCAATTGCGCGTCGGCACAGTAGCCGACTGGAGCACCAAAATGACGAATTTCTACCGAATACGGCGTGATTCAGCCCGTCGCTCAGACTCCAGGCGCTCTAATTCGGGCGCTTCGCGGGTCAAGTGTGTCATCGCATCGGCAATTGCCCGATGACCAGCCTGTTCCCCGATCAGGCGATGCATCTCTAGCACCACCCGACGGTAGGCAGGATGTCCCTGAGGTGACGAACGCAATTCGAGCATATGCATGGCCTCTCGGGCATTGAATTGCATCACATATCGCAGCCTGTAGGCCATCGCCACCGCATACGCGGCCTGCTCGGGATAGTCGGGTCGTAGCGCGTCGTACAGAGTTGCGGATCGGGTCATCGTCTCGTCAAAGACATCCTTGAAACCGGCGGCCTCCACAAGGTCGGGGATCACATATCCGTGATCGGGTGCCAATCGCTGCCACTCGATAGTCAGCAATCGATGCCGTTGCAGATCACGAAACGCCCCATAGTCACCCAACACATCAAATCGGTAGTCGATACGCTCAAACGCCCGGCCAGGTCGATGACGACGATTCTCTCTGTTGCCGACATAGGCAGTAATCAGTGCGACTCGTTCTTGATGTGACAGTCGCTTGACTCGATCGAGAAGCTGGGATTCGGGTAGATGCGATTGTGAATAGCAAATCGCCGCCAGCAGTTTGTCCTCTCCAAGCGGATCGAAATCCACCAGGGTTACTTCCTGAACCGGTTCGGCCTCGAGCCCCCCAAACATGTCGTCGACAAGTTGCATGGTGTTGTCGTGGTTTTCGGCAAGGTACGCGCCCAATTTTCCGCCGCGTTCGGGGTTGTCGACACGACGAAGAAAACTGGGGATGACCTTTCGGAGTTCGGTCAATATCAGGTCGGCATAATGTCGTGCCTCCGGCAGGCGATGCGAACGCATTCGCAACAGCATCGATTCGAATGCCTGACCGGTACCAAAGATTCCAACATTGGAAAGGGCGGACGCTGGCAATACTCCACGAACCGCGTCAAGAGCCTTTGCCCTTGTCGCTTGGCGATAGACAAAATCCGAATCATTGAATCCTCGCGGAACGGTTGTCCGAACATGTTCGGTCACACCTTCCACCAACCTGCTGTACGTGTCAAACATCCGATCCATATCGCCGACATATCGCGTGCCAAACGGTCCCATCAACACATCCGGATCTCGGAAGTATCGATATCGGCCGCCCAGTCTGGAGTCGTAATTGATGTAGCGCGTACTTTGTTCGAGGTAGCTCATCAATCGACCCCACTCAAGGATCTTCGTTAGTAAGTTGCTGGCCTGCTCGCATGCCAGATGCACTCCCCCAAGTTGGGCAACCGAGTCATCCCCGTACTCGACAAAAATTTTCTCATACAACGACTCGGCATGATCTAGCCCAACGGTGGCGTCCACAGTCTGGTCGCCGGCCAGGTCCAGATCAGTCACAAATTCATCCAAAAATAACCGGCGAAGACTCTTTGCGCTGCGGCTATACCTCGCAAAAAGTGCCCCTTTTACCACCTCCGGCAGATTGACTAGGGCAAAAACCGGACCATCGAGATTGGTAAAGTACCGCTTGAGTACCTCGGATTCCTGGTCAGAATATGTCTCGGGTATGTACACGGTCACGACGGCTAATCATACGAGTCGGACAATGCGCGCTCGTGGATGTAACTCCACTGAAGACCTTTCATATCAGCAAATTCAATGCGTCTGCTTCGACAGTGATCTGGACGCGAGTTGCGAGATCGACAAACACGTCATCCACGTACAGTCCGATCGGCTTCGTAAACATCCACCACTCAGAGCTACACCGCCTAGTAACGATCGCCGGATGTGGAATGTGCGTCCCGAGGGGAATTCGACGTCTGGCGATGAAACGCTGGCGCCAAGACATCCCGGCACTCACTTCGACGACATCACAGACACCGTCATTGGGGTGCGCCTTCGGGGCTATTTCCAAAGATCTCCAGTATCCGCTGTTCGTAATCGCGAGGATTTCGCCATTCCAAAATCGATGTCGCAACACCACGGAGTTTGCCGCGGTGGCCGCAAGTTGATTGCCGCTGGCGGAGCGATAACTGACTCGTAGCAAGTCGATCGGCAGCTCTCGAACTTGGGCCATCGAAAGTGAGCCAGAAACGCCCAATGATGTCGCCAGGCAGCCGCTCGTCACATAAACATGCGGTATCGGTTCGCCGCGAGATCGATATTCCAGCGCAATATTTGCCACTTCGACATCGGAGTGGCACTGGACGACGATGTCTGGCCGTTCAATCAGTCGACCCCACTCCGCGAACCTTCGAATTGTCATCGACACATCACATTTGTTTAGGGGGCCGTAGTTCCAAACGCGCTGGAGGCCGCCACAACTCCACGAAATAGCGACTCGCCGGCTTCGAGCGCAATTTGTCGACCTTTAGCCGTAAGTCCAACTTGTGCAAGTTGGCGCAGAAGGTCGATGAGCTGCTTCATCGTTCGCACGAAATCACCGGCGGTCAATTCGTCGTTATCCAAAATATCGAATAGGTCGCTTCCGCAAGCCCACGAGTGGGTCGTCACAATAAATCCCGGGTCTGGCGGTCGATGCAAGGGAATCCCCCTACGCTCTTCCGCTGTCGCCATTGCATTTGAAATCTGCTTAATGTCACGCCAACGTGCCTTCAACACCGGGTGTGGAAACTGCGGTTTTGGAGCCGGGTCGCTACTTCGGTGTTCATACACAAAAACGCTTGCCAATGCAGCCAGCGATGGAGCATCAAGATCCTCGAACATATTGCTGACCACAGACTCGGCAATCAACATGTCTGATTCGTGAAACAATCGCGAAAGAGTTCGACCACGATCGGTAAGAGACCAATCTGTGACGTATCCCCAATCCTCCATATGCGCTACCACGTCATCAAACCGACGACTGACGGACTGCACCGAGTGATCGACCCGTCGTTGAAGCTGATCAAGTTCCCGATCAATTCGATCCGCTGAGACAGCCGCCGTGAGCCGATGCTTCAAATTGGGATCACTCTCGACCGGATGTGCCTCACCGCCGGGCTCGCGCACATGACGTCGGCCACTACGCGCTCCACCTTTTACATTTTGCAGGCGCACATGTAATTCTCGCAAAAATCTTGGATTGGTGGGCGCATACGGAAGTGGCAATTGAACTTGTGTGAGTGTCTCGACCGCTGACTCAAAGTCTCGTTCGGTAAGAGTGAACACCGAACGGTCAGTGGCCAGCACGGTAATTCGTGTGCCGTTATTTCGTTGCGCCGTGCTCAACACAACACAACGAGTCACGTCATCCGAATTTCTCGCCATGATCACGTCGCCGGGTTGTAAGTCGGCGATCGAAGCCTCAATTTGGGATCGTCGCCGCCAAATCGTGCCGCGCGAACGAAATTCGGAGATGTCCCCATATGGGCTCTCTGACTGGGTGCGAAGACGGTCTCTTTCACGGCTTCGTCGAGCGATACGAGCCTGAACTTCAACAACCTCGCGGTTGGCCTGAAACTGAGCGAACGACAAATTGAGCAGGTGCCGTGCCTCGACATGGGACGTCGTCTGGATGAGATTTGCCGCCATATTGAAGGTCGGTCGAAATGCCGAAGTGAGTTTGAACGATCGGCTTAGCGCAAGTTCAGCGACCGCGACATATGAGACAAATGGGTTCCAGAGAACTAACGCATGGCCGACGCTATCCAGTCCCCGACGACCCGCCCGACCGGTCAATTGGGTGTACTCCGAAGGTTTGAGGGCTTGATGATGCTCGCCGGTGAACTTAGTCAGTTTGTCGATCACCACAGCTCTGGCAGGCATGTTGATTCCTACGGCGAGAGTTTCCGTGGCAAAAACAACCTTGACGAGCCCACGAACGAAACATGCCTCCACAATCTCCTTGAATGTCGGAACCATTCCAGCATGATGAGTTGCGATGCCGGATTCAAGTTGGTTGGCATACTGCGAAAAATCCAAAACGGCAAGATCCTCGTCGCTGAACATATCGAGTCGTTCGTCGATGAGCGCCGCGATTTCGGTGCGCTCGCTCGTGGTGGTGAACCGAATGCCGGACTTGAGGCACGCAACGGCAGCCTCATTACATTGGTTGCGACTAAAAATGAAGAAAATTGCTGGCAGCAGATCTTCGTCCTTGAGTAAACTGACAACATCAATTCGCGATGGCGAATACAGACGCGAGCGTCTCTGCGGACGCCTGTGCGATCTTTGATCGGAAAAACGAGGAGCGGTTTTTCCCTGGCGAGCGGCGTTTAGCTCTAACCGCTCAATTTCCGGGTTCGGTCTGGCCCCAACAAGAGTGTCGAACATCTTTACTCGATCGGTGGCCTTGTCGCCGACGACATAGTGATTAATCAGGTCCACTGGACGGTGCTCTTCGACGATCGATCGCGTCGGTCCGCGCACCGTGGTCAACCAATCTGCTACTTCTTCAGCATTGGATACCGTCGCCGAAAGACACACCAGTTGCACGGTTGGGTCTAAATGGATGATCACTTCCTCCCACACCGGTCCTCGATAGGCATCCTGCAGGAAGTGAACTTCGTCCAAGACCACCACACCCAAATTGTCGAGGGCATGAGAATCCGCATAGATCATGTTGCGTAGCACTTCGGTCGTCATAACCAATACCGATGCCCCGGAGTTAATGCTGTTATCTCCCGTTAACAGTCCGACCTCCCCCTTTCCGTAGTGGGCCACAAGATCACCGAATTTCTGGTTGGAAAGCGCCTTTAACGGTGCGGTATAGATTGCGCGCTTGCCTTGGTGTCGGGCAGACGCAATTGCATATTCGGCAACAACGGTCTTTCCAGAACCAGTTGGTGCCGCTACCAATACGCTCTCGCCGGCATCAAGCACCTCTAAGGCGGCCAGCTGGAACGCGTCAAGGTCAAAATCATGGTGACCAATTAATGCTGCGCGATTGGGCGATGTCATGCAGATTGTTTCGAACGCCGACGCTCAACTATGTAGCCGATGAGGATGGCGAGAAGAAACAATATGGTCATCGGAATTGCCAACGCCATCATGCTTATGGGATCTCCACTCGGGGTAATAACGGCGGCAATCGCAAACACTCCAATAATGGAATACCGCCACTGTTTTATCAGTGTCCGTGGAGTGACGACTCCCACCAATTGCAGGAAGACGACCAGAACCGGGACCAAAAATCCGATGCCAAATGCGAGCACCATCAGAGCCACCAAACTTATGTACTTCGATATCTGATAGGCCTGAGTAACATCCTTGCCAGACCAAGAGATGAGAAATTCAAGGGCCTTATCTAAGGTCCAATATGCGAGCGCTCCCCCGAGTGCGAACAATGTGATCGACGTGGCGATAAATGGAATTGTGTAGCGCTTCTCTCGTTTGTTGAGAGCAGGCACAATAAAACGCCAAAGTTGCCAAAAAATCACCGGTAAGGCAACAATCAACCCGCCGTAGCCGGCAATTCGCATTCGCTGTGCTAGTCCTTCGATAGGTCCAAGAACAAACAACGAACCGTTACATTTCAAATCCGGTTTGGCCTCACACAAATTTCGATATGGCTGTGTAAGAAATTGCAACACCTGGTCATAGAAAATGAGAATTACCGCGGCTCCAATTGCAATTGCCAACAGGCATCGCACGATACGCATTCGCAATTCGGCTAGGTGTCCGACGAGAGTCATGTTTTCGCCGGCTTGATCGTTTGCACCGCGACGTCTAAGGGCCATTAGATCCCGTCTACAGTCTCGTCGGAGCTCTTTGGAGGGACTTCTGGTTGATCCGGTTCAGATTCAGAGGCAATTCCCGATGCAGCGTCGGTGAACATGGTCTTGTATCCGGACGCGGTGTCCCGCAATTCTCGTAACGGTTCAGCAAAAGCGGATCGAAAGTCTGCTTCCGCCCCAGAAGTGATCCGTTTGAATTCACCGTACAAACGACCAGCCTTACGCAGAGCTCCGGGCAATTTCTCGGGACCAAGGACTACCAAGCCAATCACAAGAAGAAAAACAATCTCGCTACCCGACAAATTGAACATCGACCGTCATTCTAAAGCCATACGAGTTCACCCTGCGCTCGTACCTATCATGGATTCGTGCAACAACGACTACCCTCTCAATTTGCACATCCGATCACTTTTGCCCATCGAGGAGCTCGCGCTCATGCTCCGGAAAACACGTTGGAAGCATTTGGTCTGGCACTCCGCCTAGGAGCAACCGGTTTAGAGAGCGATGTTTGGTCAACCGCAGACGGTGAAGTTGTACTCGATCACGACGGAGTTGTGAAACTGGGAGCGCGCAAACGACCTATCGGTGAACTGAGCAAATCCCAGTTGCCGTCGTACATACCGACATTGGACGAATTGTTTGATTCCTGTGGATTGGAATATCACTTGAGTTTGGATATTAAGGACTCCGCGTCGTTGCAAAACATGATGTCGATCGTTCGCAACAGTGCCGACTCAATTATCCCCCGTCTTTGGCTGTGTCATCCCGATTACATCTTTCTGGCTGCGCATCGGAACCTCACGGTAGGTGCCCACTTGGTGGACTCGACTCGATTGACAAAGATGAGAGAGGGCCCGGAACGGCGTGCGGCAAATCTCGCCGACAGCGGAATTGATGTGTGCAATATGCACTTCACCGACTGGAACGGTGGACTTGTTGCCTTGTTTCATCGATTCAATATCGCCGCATTCGGGTGGGATTTACAGTACGAACCGGCGTTGCAGTCGGCGTTCCGCATGGGGCTCGACGCGGTGTATAGCGACTGGGTTGATCGAATGGTCGACGTCTATCGCCAGGAGGTCGATGCCGGACCGGCTACAGCAAAGTAAGTGCCGAAATCGGCCAGATCACGACAAATGCCCGACCGACGACGAGGTCCTCGCTTATTGGCCCAAACATCCGACTGTCAAAAGACTGTGGGCGATTGTCGCCCATCACAAAGATCTTGTCTTCTGGCACCGTTTGTGCGGCCATGACCGGAACACGACAACGGTCTTCCAGAGATTCTTGGGCCAAATCATACGAATTTAGATACGGTTCGCTGATCGGCTGATCATTAACCAAGACGACGCAATCCTTAATTTCAATGACATCGCCGGAAAGTCCAATCACGCGCTTAATTAAATCGTCGTGTTGTATTTGCTGACCATTGCTGGTGACTCGATCAAAGACAACTACATCGCCCCTGCCGATTCCGTGCAGTCGATACGACAATTTGTTAACCAGGACGCGATTGTCCTGGTACAGGGTCGATTCCATGCTTGGTCCCGAAATATAGAACTGTTGGAGCACAAACATCCGTACCAGCAGGGCAATAACAAGAGCGGCGGCGATTACAAGCACCCAATCACGAATTGTTTTTACAATCATGTTCGCTTCGACTGTGGGCTGTTCGACCGGACTAGACATCGCGTCCACCGTATCCGTCAATTTTTCGTTTTCGATGTTCACAAAGAGGCAATGAGTTTTTCGACTCGTTCATCCCGTGACTTGAAAGGATCTTTGCACAGTACCGTTCGTTGTGATTGGTCATTTAGTTTGAGATGAACCCAGTCCACCGTGTAGTCGCGTTTTCGTTCCTTGGCACGCTTAATGAACTCACCGCGCAATCGGGCACGTGTGGTCTCGGGTGGCTCCGTGATTGCGGTTTCAATATCCTGTTCATTACAAATTCGATCGGCCAAGCCTCGCGCCTGCAATTTATAAAACACTCCCCGATCACGACGAATGTCATGGTATTGAAGATCGAGCAATTGCACCCGCGAATTGTCCAACGGAAGGGAATGCTTCCGACAGTACGCCTCGATCAATCGAAACTTGATCACCCAGTCCACCTGTGTCTCCAATTTCAAAGGGTCATTTTCAATTGTCGAAATACAGTGATCCCACATTTCCAGGGCAGTTTGTTCGAGATTGGAGAAACCTCTCGTGTCGGCGTACTTCAGAGCGCGATCCAGATATTCGCGCTGAATGTCTAATGCCGAAAGTTCGCGTCCGCTGGCAAGTCGCACCTTTCTTCGACATGTGATGTCGTGGCTTATGTCACGAATGGCTCGGATGGGATTCTCAAGGGTGAGATCGCGCAGAGAAAATGACTTGTCCTCCATCATCCGAAGTATGCAAGCGGTCGATCCAATTTTCAGAAATGTGGAGTACTCGCTCATGTTCGAGTCGCCAACAATGATGTGCAGGCGGCGATACTTTTCTGCGTCTGCATGCGGTTCATCTCGTGTGTTGATGATTGGTCGACTGCGAGTAGTGGCCGAACTCATTCCTTCCCAAATATGCTCGGCACGCTGCGATATCGAAAAAATTGGACCCCGAGCGGTTTGCAGAATGTGACCGGCGCCGGTGTATATCTGTCGTGAGACCAGAAACGGGATAAGCACATCCGAGTACTCGCCGTTGTCGGAGTTTCTTCGCGTCAAATAATTTTCATGGCACCCGTATGAATTCCCGGCCGAATCGGTGTTGTTCTTGAATAGATATATCGTTCCCCGAATACCCTCGTCGCGTAGTCGCTGTTCTGCCCCTGCCATCAGATTTTCAAGTGTTCGTTCACCAGCCTTGTCGTGTACGACACAGTCATAAATCGAGTCACATTCTGGTGTTGCATACTCCGGGTGGGATCCGACGTCTAGGTACAACCTGGCACCGTTTTCAAGAAAGACATTTGAACTTCTTCCCCACGAAACAACCCGTCGAAAAAGGTATCGCGCTACCTCATCCGGTCCGAGCCTTCGTTGACCTCTTAAGGTGCAGGTGACGCCGTATTCGTTCTCTATGCCGAATATGCGCCTATCCATCAGGTCAGCAAGCGTGTCACTACATCATCGGGAAGTCGAGAAAAACAACGACGCTTTCCATTTCGTTCCAGAACCGCAACCTCCAATTCGGACACCGGAAGTTCCTGATCGATCCCTCTCAGGGCCGAACGCGCGATTCTCAAGGCATCGCCGAGTGTGCCGTTTTCGGTATAACCACTGGACAGCCGTTCTCGGATGCTTTCCGCGTCGCCACCCAACACGCAAAATCTCTGTTCGTCCAGAACCGTTCCGTCATACATGATATGAAAGAGTCGATCGCCACTTTCCGTATGTCCAACCTCGGCAACAAGGATCTCGACTTCCAACGGCTTCATATCATGGGTGAAAGTTTGGCCCAAAATCTGTGCGTATTGATTTGCCAAACCCCGTGCATCGACATCGTGTCGTGAAAACTGATATCCCTTGAGATCGGCCGCTCGCACTCCTGCAACACGCAATTGATCGAACTCGTTGTACTTTCCGACTCCGGCGAAGGCAATTCGGTCGTAGATTTCACTCATCTTGCGCAAAGTATTGGACGGATTCTCTGCAACTAGCGCAATTCCATCGGCAAATTGTTGCGCCACCAAGGCTCGCCCGCGAGCGATTCCTTTGCGTGCATAGTCTGCGCGATCCTTCATCATCTGTTCCGGCGCTACATAGAAAGGCATGCTCATCGCAGACGAACCCCTTCCGCAATGGTTTCGTACAATTTGGCCAAGACATCGTCAGCGACACGTTGATACCCATTAATTGTGATCGAAGCGACGACGGGATAAATCCCCCGAAGAACATCGGGACCTCCGGTAGCCGAATCGGCGTCCGATGCTTCCCAAAGCGATCTGGCGGCGAGAGTTATTGCGTCCGCCGAGCTCATGTCGCGGCGCCAACCGACGCGTATGACAGTACCCGCGTGCATCATCCCCGAACCGGTGGCCACAAAATCGCGCTCTTCGTATCGACCACCCGTCGCGTCGTAGTCCCAAAGCCTGCCTTCATTAGAAAGTTGATCAAATCCGGCGAATATCGGAACGACCATCATCCCCTGCATTGCGGCCGGCAAATTACTCCGAACGAATGCCGACAACTGATTTGCCTTGCCCTCAAGAGAAAGTTGCTGGCCTTCCACCTTTTCGTAATGCTCCAGTTGCAGCTGGAACAATTTCACCATCTCCATGGCCGGTCCGGCCACCCCGGCAATCGCGACTCCGCTGAACTCATCGGCCTGTACAACCTTTTCCATTTCGCGATGACTAATGAAATTACCAAATGTCGCGCGACGATCCCCGGCCATCACCACCCCATCAATGCACTTCAGAGCGACACATGTTGTCGCATGGGGCAAGACAACATCGCCCGTGCCGTTTGCGTGTCCGTATGGCGACAATCCGACTCGCTTCAACAACTCGCCGAAATTCGCACCGGGATCTTGCTCATGGGAAAAAATTGGCATTGACATGGTTGATGCAGGTTAGGGCTATTGCCCGCCCTTTTGCACATAGCTCTTGACGAAGTCATCCGCATTAGATTCCAACACGCTGTCAATCTCGTCGAGAAGATCGTCCAATTCGGCTTTGAGTTTGTCACCATTGACCGCAACCACCGCGTCGTTGACCTTTGTCTCATCGCGAAGATCCGCTGTGGACTTGTGTTTTCGGATTCGTTCAGCCATAGATGCACCATATCCAACTACGCCTACCCAATGCCAGACATTCCAATATCGAGATGTATTGATTCATAGGTCTTGGGCCGGCCCTCCTAGTCGATGTATAAGTTCGGCGGGCGTCGAGCATTGGTCCAGCAGAGATTCGGTCAAATCACGGGTACCGCGTAGTGGTTCCATCATCGGTACGCGCACCAGCGAGTCATGCCCGAGATCAAAAACGAGGCTGTCCCAATTGGCGGCGACAATGCTTTCCGGCCACTTCTGCAGGCACTTTCCCCGAAAAAAAGCTCGAGTGGTATCGGGTGGAATGCTCATTGCCTGTACCGCAGCCAGTGGCTCGACCATGATTCGCAACCCAACCCGCGAGGACAACGATCTGTCGATTCGTAGATCGTGGTACTGAATATCTATCGCTTTCAAGCGCGCATCGCCCGACGGCAGCGAATGACGTTGAGCGTAGCCGTCGATAATCCGATACTTTGCCACCCAGTCGACGACATTGGCGACCGAGTTAACATCGCGTTCGAGTCCGTTGAGTACCAGTTCCCACTCCGCTAAAACCTGTTCACCCGTCTGAGCGCCAACCGATTCAAGATCATGAGTCATAGCAAATTTCTGGGCGGTTTCAAAAAGCGACCACTGGACTTCAAGCGCGGTTGCTCGTTTTCCATTGGAAAGCAAAATTGTCGTCTTCAAACTTGGATCATGACTTACCTGACGAATGGCGGACACTGGATTGGCAACAAACGGCAGATGATTGAGTACTCCATCTTCAATCATGGAAAGCACAATTGCGGTTGTACCAACCTTGAGAAATGTCGCAATCTCGCTCATATTTGAGTCCCCGACGATGACATGCAATCGCCGATATTTGGTCGGGTCGCAATGCGGTTCGTCTCGAGTATTGACAATCGGGCGTTTAAGGGTGGTTTCGAGGCCGACTTCTTCCTCAAAAAAGTCGGCCCGCTGACTTATCTGATATGAAATCTCTCCACTGCTCATCGAAGGCAATTCGCAACCGACCTTACCAGAACCGCAAAATATTTGGCGGGTGACAAAGTGCGGTGTGATTTCGCTCACCAATCGACCAAATGGCGTTGCTCTGGACACCAGGTAATTCTCGTGGCAACCGTAGCTATTGCCTTTGCCGTCCGAATTATTTTTGTACAGAATAAGTTCGACATCGTCTGGAAGAAGATCGTTTGCGTTCGTCATGCTGCGCCGAATTATTTCGTCGGCAGCACGGTCGTAAAGCACGACTTCGTTCACCGTTCGACATTCGGGGGTCGATATTTCTGGATGCGCGTGATCAACGTAGTATCTCGCGCCATTCGTGAGCACCCTATTGACAAGATGCATTTCAATTTCTGGATCTAAAACATCGTCAAGCGAGAATCCTCGCGCGTCAGTGCCAGGGTGTTCATCCTGGAAATCCCAACCGATCGTTTGTTGACCTCTTCCCAGATATGAATTGATCAACAGTGTCGACGAAACAACGGGGTTGACATCGGCTCCCCTTACGCTGATTCCGTATTCGGTCTCAATGCCACAAACTTTTGGAATAGCCACTTAGAGATATTGTCCCGTCGCAGTTGGTTCGATGGATCGACCGCCTTCTTGTGCCCGACTTCCACTGCCTTCGTGCACCAGAGTTCGAATGAATACGATTCTTTCGCCCTTGCGACCAGAAATCTTTGCCCAATCATCGGGATTGGTGGTATTTGGCAGATCCTCGTGTTCCTTGAATTCTTGGTGTATGGATTGAGTCAAATCATCTCGATTTATTCCCTTTGGTCCTCCGGCTATCAGTCGCTTGATCGCCAATTTTTTTGCCCTGCGAACGATATTTTCGATCATCGCTCCGGATGCGAAATCCTTGAAGAACAGGACGTCCTTGTCCCCGTTTTGATAGGTGACTTCGAGAAATCGATTCATATCTACCTGGCTATACATCTCGTCAACCGTCTGGTCGATCAATCGTTCAACAGCCCTCGCCCTATCGCCGTTAGCAATTTCGTCGTCACTAATCGGCAAGTCGGCGGTGAGGTACCGGGCGAACACTTGTCGTGCGGCGGCGGCGTCGGGGCGTTCGATTCGAATCTTGACATCCAAACGTCCTGGTCGCAGGATTGCCGGATCGATCAAATCTTCCCGATTCGTGGCTCCGATTACAATTACATTGCGCAAACCCTCGACGCCGTCGATCTCGGCAAGCAACTGAGGAACGATCGTCGATTCCATATCGGAGGAAATTCCCGTGCCTCGGGTCCTAAACATGGAATCCATCTCGTCGAAAAATACGATGACCGGCCAACCCTCCTCGCTTTTTTCTCTGGCTCTCTGGAAGATGAGGCGAATTTGTCGCTCCGTTTCGCCAACATATTTGTTTAGCAACTCGGGACCTTTGATGTTGATGAAATAACTGTGTCCCTTTTCCCCGCCGGTACTAGCGGCAACTTTCTTGGCTAGTGAATTCGCCACGGCCTTGGCAATCAGAGTCTTTCCGCATCCCGGTGGTCCGTACAGCAAAATTCCTTTGGGTGCGGGAAGTTGGTGCTCGGCAAAAAGTTCTTGATACAGAAACGGCAACTCAACGGCATCGGCAATTTGTTCAATTTGATCGTCGAGGCCGCCAATGTCGCTGTAGGAGATGTCCGGAACCTCTTCCAAAAGCAAGTGCTCAACTTCTGGTTGTTCCAGTTTTTCCAGAACTAGGTTTGCTCGCGGATCTAATCTCAGCAGGTCACCGGAACGCAGATGGACCCCACGGAGCGCATCGGCCAGTTCGCACACTCTCTCCTCGTCACTTCTTCCAATCACAACCGCCCGCACACCGTCTTCAAGAATCTCTTTCAGGGAGACCACTTCACCGGTGATTTCGGAGCGCCGGGCGAGGACGATATTGAGGCTGTCATTGAGAACAACTTCGGCACCCCGCTCTAGTCCGTCGATTTCTATTTCGGGATGAGTGGTGACGCGCATCTTGCGACCATTGGTAAGCACATCGACTGTACCGTCATCATTTTTGCCCACCACGACGCCATATCCGGATGGTGGTTGGGTGAGTTTTGCCACTTCGCCGCGCAATTCGGCAATGTGCTCCCGATACTCCCGCATCGAATAGGACAACTTTTCGTTCTTGGCGATTTCACGAGCCAATAGTCCTTTGGTCTCGTGTAATCGTTCCTCCAAAATATGCAGGCGTGTCGAGAAATCGCTTGATTTGGGCTCAATTGCCATGTCGCTCTCCCTGGGCCGTAAAGCGTGCTACCTCTGTGTCTAGCAGCGTCGAACTCCTGAGTACAGCCACAATCCCTATTTGACGCTTGAAGGCGTGTACCCTAAAGAACGGTCATAGACAAGGAGCACCCCCAAGATGAAGGTTTGGATCGATCAGGACCTATGCACTGGCGATGGCCTGTGCGAGGAAATTGCTCCGGACGTGTTCACCCTGCTTGATGACGGTCTTGCCTATGTCCGTGAGAAGGACAAGATTTATGCAACCGCAAAGGGCAATGCGCAGGGTGCCGACGGTATGGCCGAAATACCGGACGGGCAACTCGATGCGGTCATTGAGTCGGCCGAAGAGTGTCCGGGTGAATGTATTTTCATTGAACCATAATTCGGTACTGACTAATTAATTAGTCGCCGATGTATCGCGACACCGTGAGGAAACCGGTGTGTGCAACCATGCGATGATCTGGTCTCACCGCTTGACCTTCGATATGCCAGGTTCGATGCAATACCTCGAGCGTGCGCGATTCCATCCAGTTTGAATCAAGCGCCTGGTGAACCTGAACTGCCTGGGTAATGCTTGGGGTATAGGCCACCAGGATTCCGCCGCGGCGCAACACTTTTTCAGCGTGTGGAATAACTCGCCATGGTTCCGGAAGATCAAGCATCACTCTGTCGAACTCGGCGACGTCAATACCGTCGTAACTGTCGCGCATCTGGACATCGAATCTGTCCAGCGCACTTGCACCAAGAAATTCGCGAACGTTGGTCCTGGCTCGATTGGCGAAGTCTTCCCGCAATTCGTAACCGACGATTGTGGCCCCGTAGCGAAGCATCGTCATTGACAGTGCTCCGGAACCGACCCCTGATTCAAAAACACGCACTCCGGGTGAAATGTCGGCGATCATGCAGATAGCTGCCAAGTCCTTTGGATAAATAACCTGAGCCCCTCGTGGCATCTCGACCACAAAATCTTCCAGAGTTGGCCGAAGAACACGGTAGGCGCTCCCCTTGGTTGAAGTAACAACTACTCCTTCTGGCTGACCGACAATGTCGCCGTGGGCGAGAAATCCCGAGTGACTATGAAACTCGCCGCCCTCCTTTAGAGACACGAGATAGCGACGCTTCTTTGAATCTACGAGCAGGATCTTGTCCCCCAGCTCAAATACCGAGCGTTGTGCATTCACGGTTTTTTGCGGACAACCGTGCTTGAAACGACCAATGTCTCTCCGTCCTTGATCACGCGTCGCGCAATTATCTTTCTCCTTCTTCGTCGGAAAAATCGAATCATGTCGAAGACCAACAACAACATCCATAACCCACTCCATCGTGTTGCGGTCTTGCGTAGGACTTTCTTCTTTGCGGATTCACCGAGCAATAGTGCCGCGACTAGCGCCTTAACCGACGCCACTCTTAACCTCGGCGAATTTCAACAACGCTGCGACGTTTGCGGCCCCGTCGGCGTCCAAATAGATAGGAAACAACCACGATCAAGGATCCGCCTACTGCCAGCGCTGTAGCCAGCGCACCTTTCTTGTCGGCGACCTTGAATTGAAGCTCGTCCTGCAATGCCTGAAACTTGTCCTCAAGGTCCTCGCGAGTGATCTTTTTGTCATCGATCATCGCTGACCACCCAAGTGAAGTGAATCCTTTTTGATACGGCTAATTGCCAAAAGCGCGACAATCACACACAATGCCATCACGATAAAATACGGAATCCATGACCAAGTCGTGGCATCGGCAAAAACTTCAAATTGCAACAGTCGCAAAGTGCCAAGGGCGAGAAATGCGATTCCAAACGTAAGCGCGAGAACTGCCGCAAAACCGAACGCCAACCACCGACCAGCGCCTCGAATTGGGTCGATGGTTTCTTGCTTTGCATAGGCGATCACCAGATTGGCAAGTTCGCCAACTCCCGGCGCATCTGCCGGTTTGCCTTTTGTGCTGAACGACCGCAATTTCACCAGTTCAATTTACCAGCGTAATTGGACCCGTCAATGAGCAGGAAGCACCCCTGCCTATGGCTTGTCGAGTGCCGCCAATGGCGAGACTTCCTCGGCCGTTGGGTGCAACGAAAATTTTGCCAGCGCCTCCGTCAAGGAAAGCCAAATTGGTCTGTACGCACTTTGGTTGGAGACACCTGGACCATTGAGCAACATCGAAAAGACGATGGCCTGATCGTCGGAGTAAGGAATTACGGCCGACAAAGTTTTGGCGCCGGTAAGAGTGCCGGTCTTGCCGCGCATCACACCGGTCATCGGACCGGTGAGAAATAGTTCGGAAAGCGTCCCGTTTTTTCCGGCGACGGCGAATCCCATCGTTAACGGTCCGAACCCACCATCGCGCACCAAGATCGATTGCAATGTTGAACAGGTCACCCGATTGGATCGATCAAGACCGGACCCATCGGTCATCGCCAACTCGGCGATATCAATATTCGCCTCCTGCAATACCCGCAGCACCACCGCGATTCCGGAAATCCGCGTGCCCTGTGTGGTTTCGGTTCGTCCGAGTTCCTTGAGCATTAACTCGGCGGTGTTGTTGTCACTATTGGTAAGCATCTCTGTCAAAACATCTGTTAATGGCGCCGAAATGACTGATGCGATGACGGGAAGGTCTTGGGAAGCGGTCCCCGTCTTCGGCGCCCCGGCAACCGCTATTCCTCGTTCCGTTAGCAACCGGGTGAATTCAATTGCGGCCGACAGAGCGGGATTATCCGGTTTGATCGGGGAAGTGGCAATTACCCCATCGTTGAGCAAGAGCGCTCCGAGTGGCCCCAGTTCCGTTCCCCGAATACCAAGTCCAAGAGAAGGAGTAAAACGCTCGCTGTCATATCGAGACTCATCTCCGACAATGGAGCCACTGATACTCGTGATTCCGGCCGCGACAAGTTCGTCAATAAGTGGTTCGATGGCGGTTGGAAACAGCGTCGGATGGGCCTCGGTGCTGGGATAGTCGCCCGCCGTCAAGAGAGGATCACCTCCTCCTACAACCCACAAATCGCCTTCAATCGTCGAACCGTTGACAATTCCTACGATTTTAGTTGTGTAGCGAAAGTCGGGACCCAACACTTCGAGCGCCGCGGCGGCAACAAGAATTTTTTGATTGCTCGCGGGTATCAGTGGTGATTTGAGGTTCGCCCCGACAATATTTCTACCATCCACGGCCACGACTAGGCACGATTGTTCGGGTAAGCGAGCAATTATTGGATTCAATGCATTTCGAAGGCCACCTATTCTGATCTCATTGGACAAAGTGCTTGGTGTTCGCCGAGCCGATAGCAGTGGTGTAGACAAAACTCTTTCGCCAATCGCCGACGCATCCACGACCGTGACGGCATCCGCGACGCGAGTGCTTACTTGCCACATCACTGTCAGTGGAACCGCACCGAGTAGTAAAACCCCGACGAGAGTCATCGCAACCAAGCGCGGCGAGCCGGCCTTTACCCGTTGTCCGGTCCTGGTTAACGCTGTGACATGTTCTTTTCCCGAACTTGGTTTCATTTGGCAACTCCGCGAAACCTGGCATATCGATAAAGATGCCCAAGAGCAACGACCGCCCGGTTGCCGCTTGAATAGCAAAGGCGTCCGGATTGACGGACGGCCGCCACCCCCGCGTTATATGGATCCGCCACCGCCAACTCGGTGGCAGTGAGAATTGGCTTGTCGTGGTCTTTCGCCGCTTGATGTGCTGCCTGAGCAAATCGCTCATCTTGGCGCTCATGGTATGACACGATGCGTTCTAGACCATGATCTGGATAGAACCGACCCTCTCGAATGAGACGAGCCTGATTGCTCTGAACTCCGATCCCGAGAAAAATGATGGCGTCGACACTTGGATGACCCGCCAGGCGATCGAGAATTTCCGGAATCGTGTCGCGAGTTTCGCCGCCTGCACAGTCAATTGGATTTCCCCGACTCCACCGACTCGGAAGCAACATGTTCAATTGGTCCACAAGGTCAATTGGCAAGTCAATGAGTGTAAGCGTCCGGTCCCGATGAATCGCGTCGGAGGTGACTACGCCCCATCCTCCCACCGTTGTCAGAATGACTGTTCGGGGTCCGCGTGGAAGTGGCTGAGTGGCGAATGTTGCGGCGACATCGAAGGATTCCTCGATCGTTGTGGCGCGGATTGCCCCAATTTGTTTGCACAATCCATCAAATATCGCGTCGTCGCTGGCGAGCGAACCAGTATGGCTGGAAGCCGCCCTGGCCCCGAAAGGAGTGGCGCCTCCCTTGACAATCACCAACGGCTTAGCAAGTGCTGCGGTCGACATTTGAGACATCAGTAACCGACCATCTCTTACACCTTCGATGTAAGCCAGCGAAACATGCGTCTCGTCGTCGCGAGAATAGAACTCCAGAACATCACCAACCGAGACTTGAGCGGCGTTGCCAATTGATACTGAACGGGAAATTCCAATGTTGGTTTGGCGGGCATAGTTGAGAAACGTTGATACGAAATTACCGCTTTGGCTAGCCACCGCGATGTGCCCTCTTGGTGGATAGGGCGCCACGATTTGGGCACAGAGTTTGGCGGGAGTGCTCACAACGCCCTGACAATTCGGCCCGATCATCAACAGCCCCAACCTGTTTACCGCTTCCACGAGTTGCGCTTCCGCGGTTTGACCCGCCTCGTCAACTTCTCCATAGCCTGCGGTGGTGACGACAACCGATGGAATCCCCTTGCTGGCACAGTCGGCCAGAATTTCAAGGTTTGACATTGGTGGAGTGCAAATAAAAGCCATGTCAATTTGATCATCGGGAAGTTCGGCGACAGTTGACACAGTCTTTACATTGAGAACTTCCTCTGCATTTCGATTCGTGCCAAACACCTTGCCTTCGTATCCGCCGACAAGAAGATTGTGCAACGCCACATATCCAAATTTTCCTGGATGTCCGGAGGCACCAATCACGACAATTCCACGAGGATTGAATAGCGCCCGAAAATTGAGATCAATGACTGCTGGGTCGCGATTAGTGCGAATGTCTTCGCTTCGAGTGGAATCGTCGATCTCGATCAGCGCATCCACCGCGATCAGATGGCCAGCGTTGGTGACGATGACCGGATTGATATCAATGGATCTGATCTCGGGATGTTGTCGTTGGGCAGTTTGGACGCCCTCGAGCAACTTTTGCAGTTCATCTACTCGAACTGCTTCAAGTCCCCGATAATTCACGAACAGCGGTTTCATTTTCAGCTCGTCGAGCATCTCGGCGGGGTCGGTTGGGCGCAACGGAAGCGATCGAAAAACTACGTCGTTTAGCGCCTCGGCAAATATGCCGCCGGCACCGAGCATGATTGTCGGACCGAATTGTCTGTCGTGCACCATTCCGGAAATGAGTTCACGTTCGCCCGCAATCATGGCCGCGACAAGCAGACTTACAACTCCATCCTGTGGTCCTGACAACGCCAGTAACTCCTCCGCCGCCTTGTCCACGCCAGGTAAATCAACAATTCCCAAGCGAACCAAACCACGTTCGGTTTTGTGAGAAATTGAGTTGCCACATAGTTTGATGGCAACGGGAAAGCCGATCTCCTTGGCTGCTCGTCGAGCTTCTGCTACCGAAGAGACATTTTGTTCCGGCGCAAATGCAATTCCGTAGCGAGAGAGAAGCTCCTTGGACGCCAATTCCGACAACTTCGTTTGGCTTCCCACTCGAGTAAACGATAGACGGTGTATTCTCGAACTGGCGTGACATCGCTCCGAGAACCAAAGAGACTGGTCATTCGATCGGCCAGGATAGCCCTGCCGTCAGGAATCGCCGGACCACATGAGATCACATGCGATCGTGGACGTATCACCGCAATTAGGGAAATATCTTCCAATTTCGAGGATGTTCTTCTTTCCCCCGGCTTTATCGATCTTCAGGTCAACGGCATTGGCACTATAGATGTGTCCGAAGCCAGCGGCGACGACTGGCAGGTGCTCAATCGCAACTTGCTGGAGCAAGGTGTGACGACTTGGTGTCCGACTCTCGTCAGCGCCCGATTGGAAAGTTACCCGGTCAAATTTGCACGAATCACCGAGGCTCAACGCCGACTACCCTCACGCCGACCGACCATCGCTGGGATTCACTTGGAAGGACCATTTCTCGGTGGGGCAATTGGCGCCCACGATCCGCGATTCATTCAAGTCACCGATTCCGATTGGTTTTCCAGTCTGCCCAACAATGTGCGAATAGTTACCCTTGCTCCAGAAAACACTGCGGCTATGAAGGCAATCACGATCATGCGAACCCGAAATATTGTCGTTGCCATCGGCCATTCGCAGGCTAGCAATGCGATCACACTAGAAGCAATCAATGCGGGCGCTCAGTTAGTTACACACTTGTTCAATGGAATGTCCGGCATCCATCACCGAAACGATGGGGTCGCGCTCATCGCTCTCACGGACGAACGCGTGACCGTATCGCTTATCGCCGATCTTGTTCATGTTCAACCGCGCGCGATCGGCCTCGCCTTTAAGGCGAAGCCGGAAAGTGTGGTGCTGATCACGGACGCGATTGCGATTGACTCTGAAGCGGCTCGCACTCGTGGGATCGAATTGATTGATGGCGCTCCACGACTGGCCGACGGCACCCTCGCCGGTTCGGCACTTACGATGAACCGGGCAATAATGAATGTCGTACGACATTGCGGGGTGAGCCTAGACGCCGCGATTCGGGCCGCCACCGCGACGCCTGCAAGGATTCTCGGGCTCACCGATCGTGGCGCGATCGCCGTCGGATGTCGAGCCGATCTTGTCGCACTGGATCAAACATTCGATGTCCGCGGTGTGTGGGTTGACGGCGAACTCGCGACGCCCAAGCAATGATGGCTCGCTAGTGTGCTGACATGCACATCATCGCTGCGCTGTTCATCGACACTTTTGAGATGCGTACAGTTCCCGGCCCATCCACCCGAATCGATCTGCAGGGGGTGTTCTTTTCGCTTACGGCCCCTACGCCAATTCCGGTGACTGTTGAGCCTCACCTCATTGGACTGATTTATTGCCCGGCCGACGAACCGGGATCTGGTGTCTTTGAGGTCGTGTTCCGTCGTACTTTAGACACGGATAGCAAACAATTGGCCCGCCATGTCAGCCCGTTTTCGGTAGAGCCAGGAAAATTCACCTATCGGCTCGTCCGTGGATCGCTGTTGTTGGACGAATACGGTCAATGCTTTGCCCACTGCCGGGTGGATCTTGGCCCTTGGACATATGTCCCCCTCACATTGCTGCCTCCGGTAACCGACGAGCAACTACAGTCACCGCAGTGACGTCGCGCCTATCCGACGCCGTTGATTCGGCGGCAATTTCGCTCATTCGGGGCTTGGCAATGGACGCGCCATTGGCGGCCAAGAGTGGTCACCAAGGAACGGCAATGGCTCTCGCGCCACTTGGACATGTTCTGTTCAGCCGGGTGATGAACCACGATCCAGCCCAACCGCATTGGCGTAATCGGGACCGGTTCATACTTTCCAATGGACATGCATCAATCCTTCAATACGCGTTGCTCTATCTGAATGGATACGGACTTGAATTGGATGACATCAAGTCATTTAGACAGTGGAATTCGCTCACCCCTGGACACCCTGAAGCTGGTCATACCATTGGCGTCGAAGTGACAACCGGTCCGCTTGGACAGGGATTTGCCA